>DAIOVK010000017.1:0-5185 GCA_036759045.1 Kapaibacterium sp. (SeqCode)
GTAACGCTTCTCATATCGTTATTGAAATTTGGGTCAATTTTCTTAGAGCTAATTCTTTTCTTAAGCAATTCACCGAACTGAGTCGCCGGATTGTATCCATATACCCTTAATAAGTGGTTAAGAGCAATTGCTTCTGCAAGGACGGCAACGTTTTTACCGGTGCTTATAGGCAGAACAACAGTGGGAATATTAATTCCCATAATATCAGTATAAGATTCTTTATCACCAAGCCGTGTATATTCATCTTTTGGATCCCAATCTTCAAGTTCAACCAAAACCTCAACTCTTTTCTGGAAACGGACTGCTTTCATACCGAACATTTGCCGGATATCAATAATTCCGACTCCTCTGATTTCCATAAAGTGTTTCGCAAGGTTTGAAGAAGTTCCCATAATGGTTGTTTCACGCTTATTGCATAGAATAACGCTATCATCAGCAACCAGACGATGCCCTTTTTCAATCAGAGCAAGAGCCAGTTCACTTTTACCAATTGCAGCCCTTCCATGAAAAAGAATTCCAACTCCAAAAACATCAAGTAAAGTGCCGTGGGCAACTTGCTGTGGTGCAAAATAATCATCTAAATATTCAGACAAGAATATGAAAGAATGATTAGTATTTTTCTCAGTTCTAAAAATTGGAACTTTATTTTCTTTTGCTATCTCAATTATAAAATCATCAAGAGTATTGTTGTTTGTTAAAACTATACATGGTATTTTATTTTCAACTAAAGTTTGAAAAGATTTAATTCTCTTTTGCTTAGATAAACTATTCAAATAGGCGACTTCAGTATTACCGAGAATCTGAACGCTGTTTTTACTAAATCTTTCGTAAAAACCAGCTAAAGCTAATTGAGGTCTGTACAAACTCTTTTCAGATAAAATATTATCAAGACCTGAATTGCCAGTCAGACATTCAAAATATAATGGGTCTCTTTTAAAAGCATCAATTCTAAGATCCGGCTTTTTTATTGTATCAGCTTTGATTTTGCTTGATAATGTATCAGAAATATAATTTAAATTTTCCATTTAAAAACTAAGATAATTTAACAATAATGTACTTTATTCACTTGCATTTGTATTAGAATATTGTAATTGTTTCCTTGGTGAGCTTTCAACAGCTCTTATGGCAATATCCTGTACCTGTGAATAAGATTTTTCTAATTGAACTGATAGTTTTTGGATTTGGTCATTTTGTTCAGAAATACTCTTTTGAAGTGCTTCTATTTGAGCTTTATAGAGTTTTCGTTCTCCTTCAATTTCTTTTAAAAGGATTTCTTCCCGATGCTTGGAATCGAGAATAATTTTTTCAGTTGCTTCTTTTACTGCTTTATTTACTGCATTTTCGAGTTCTTTATTAAATGAGGCAGCTTTTGCTCTTAGTTCTTTTAGTTCTGTTTCATTTGTTACTATTGATTGTTCTCTTAAAGTAAGTTCTTTCTCGGCTTTCTCTTTCATTTCAGCAATTTCTTTAATTAAAGCAGTTTTTTCTTCATTTAATTTGTCTAAACTATTTCTTTTTTCCTTTTCAAAATTGTAAATAAATTCTTCTTTTTCACGCTGCCTTCTTTTTTGTTCTTCTGCTTCTTTTTCTTTTAACTCAGTTTGATTTGTTTTCTTTTCAATATCCCATGCTTCTTTTTTTGCCGCCATTTCACTTTCAAATTCTTCTTTTTCAGATTCAATTTCATTTTCGAACTCAATTTTTTTTCTGTTGTATGTTTCAATTAGTGCAGCTAAAGAATTAGCAGATTTATCAATGTCATAAATTTCTTTGAGTTCTGCTTGTTTTGCATCTATTGCTTTTTTAAGATTGTCATATTTAGCTTGGGAAGAGTGAAGTTGCTGTTCAAGATTTGTTATAGTTTTATTAAACTCGTTCTTTAACTGAGAAAGTAAGCCGTCTATGCCAGTATCTACTAAATTATCAGCTTCAACAATTACCTTCTTTACTTCTTTTTCTTTGATGATTTCTTCTGGTTTTAGTTCTTGCTTCTTTTTCTCTTCGATTTCCTGAAGTAATTCATTATAAGCATCAAGCATTTGTTGCTTAGTATTTATTGTTGATAGCTTTTTGGGAGTAAAATTTGACATATTATTTCCTTTAATTTATAAAATAATATGCAAATTTATGAAAAATGTTGTAATTTTTTTACAAATTTTCTTTTAAATACAAATTATCATTTTGGAATAAGAAATATTATACCAATCCGACCACAACAATATCAATATAATATATCATTTCGCCCCCAATAAAGGAAGATTTTTATTTGAATGGAGATGTCATAAGGTTTAGAAAAGATTAGAAGGTTTAGATAGTTCTAATTTTTAACTTTCGTAAAGTTTGAAAGCTTTTGTCATCGTTCTTCAGTCATACTTTGACTGGAAATCATCTCATGACTTGGAAAGCATTTTCTCCAAAATATATAAACATATAAAAGAATCCAAATATTCCATCTCTTTCCCAAAAAAATTAAAAAAAAATTCATATTTTATAAAAAATTTTATAACAAGTGAAACAGGAAACAAAAATTAGTGTCTTTGCTTATGTAAAAAGTGAAAATATGAAAATATACGAAAAATATAGCGACGAGAAATTACTCGAACTTGTAAGAGAAAGCAAAGAACCAGAAAAATCCGATGCTTTCTCAGTTCTATACCAGCGGTATAGCGGGAGAATTTACCTTTACTGCCGAAAGATTTTTGGAGAAGGAACTTTTGCAGAGGACATCTTTCAGGATACTTTTATGCAATTGCTTAAAACGATTGAAAAGGGAAATAGAATCAATAATCTATTGGGATATTTGTTGAGAACTGCTAGGAATTTATCTTTAAACTTCAGGCGGAATAACAATAAAAATCAATTTGTTGAATTTGAGGACTATCAGGCAATAATAGAAGATTCAACACTATATTTCAAAGAACTCTCGCAAATTGTTGATTCAATGCTTGAAATTCTTCCAGAAACTCATAAAGAAGCGTTTGTCCTGCAAAATTATCTTGGACTTTCATACAGCGAAATTGCAAATTTAACAGAAGTGCCAGTTACTACTGTCCGAAACAGAATCGTAAGGGCAAAAACTAAACTCAGAACTATATTAGAACCAATTTTAGAACCAACATTTCCGGAAGGGAACTAAATACGATGGAAAATCCAAATCTATATAGTGAACTTATTTGCTTGGTTATTGACGGTGAAGCAAGCGAGGTTGAAAGGCAATCACTCTTTTCAGAACTTAGCAAATCACCAGAATTACAAGTTGAATTTCAAAATACATTAAAAATAAATAATGCTGCTAAGAATTTTGCTTCCCAAAGCACTGTTCCGAACGAAATAACGCAAAATTTCTTTGCTAATGCCGGCTTAAGATATAACAGCCCCACAATTATTCCAAATAACGTAAGCCCTTCTCAATCTATTTTTTCAACTGCAAAATCTTTTCTTATAAATAATTCGTATGTAAGTAAAATTGCTTATGGACTTGCAGGATTTTTTCTTGGTGGAATGCTTTCTTATTTTATTTTGGGAAATAGTGGTGATATAAACAACGGTGCTAAAAAATCTCAATTAGCTGAAATGAAAGAAACTAATAATATAAATAATTCTGATTTAAGCGCAAATCCATTTACTAACCAACATTCAACAGAATTTGAAAGTACTAATCATAATTTGCCATTTTTAGCAAGTGAAAATATCGGTGCAAAAAACAGAGTTAAAAGAAGTAGAAACAATTTCAGTGCAGTTGCTTATCAAGATGATTTAAAAGAAGAAATAAATAGTGCTGTTAATGATGAAGTTGAAAATCAATACATTGTTTTAATAAGTCCAAGAAACGATTTAGCGGTTAATTTACCAACGAATTTAAAAAATAGCTCAAATAATGATATTAAAATTTTAAAATCAAGTGTATTTTCAAATTCAACAAATTCAGATTTATTTGCAACGAATCAGGAAAAATTGGGCTTATCAATTGAATATAAAACTTCTTCCTATTGGAATTTTAACAGGGAGAATGTTTTTCCTAGCGAAATATCAAAATTTCATAATATGGATTTATTCGCATTTTATGAATTGTCTGATTTAATTTCCTTAGGAATTGGTGTTAAGCAGGAAACTTTTTATACGAAATACAATACAAAAGAAAAATTTAGCAGTGATTACATTTACGAGCAGCAACCAAACATAACAAGTTATGAAATAGCTGGAAGATTGTTTCCATTCAAGGAATCTACATTAAATCCATATTTACAGTTAAATGCCGGCGCCAGTAATTATGGATATACTTTTAGAATAATTCTTGGTAGCAATTTGCAAATTTATGATAATTTGGGATTACTGCTCTCACTTGATTATTCTTCATTTCTTTATAATCACAAATCCAATTGGAACACTACAAACAAAATTGGATTAAACTATGGATTTTATTATCAATTTTAAAAAGAGGTAACAATATGAGAAAAAAATTAATTTTATTTATAATTTTATCAGCTTTTATTTTCAATAGCTGCAATGACATAGTCGATTCTGACAAGAATATTTTGAAAACGAAAATTCAATATAAATACTTGCTTGAAGACCAGGAAAAATCAGTTATTATGCCGCTTAAAGTAGGCAATGTGTGGTATTACGATGTAGCCGAATACAACACAAATGGAGATGAGACAAAAAAATATCAGGATTCAATTTTTATTTCCGGTATAAAGATGATTGGTAAAGAAAAATGGTATATTACTCGTTTTCCAATGATTTCAGATGAAAATATATATCTTGCTAATACTGATGTTGGATTATATGTAAGATGTGATTGTGAGGACACAGCATTTCTTTATGCAAAATATCCAAACTATCAGGGTGAATATCTTGAAAGAAAATTCAATGGAATTTTAATTGACTCTGCTGGAAATCAAATAGAGAAAGAAATATACTTTATTAAAAAAGCTGTAAAGGATGCTACATCAACAACATTAGGCGAAATGAACTGTATTAATTATATCGGTACTTTAGGAACTTCTGAAGATATTATCAATTATAAACCAAGAATAAAGCAGTGGTTCAAACCCGACTTTGGTTTAGCTAAATCTGCTATATACCACTTTAATTCAGAAAAACCCGAAATTGTTTATAGTATTATTGAAAGCATAGAAAGTAATGATGATTGTCAATTTGAAATCAATGAAAATATTCCAAG
>DAIOVK010000017.1:5285-9849 GCA_036759045.1 Kapaibacterium sp. (SeqCode)
TTTTAAAATCAAAGTGTTGAAAATCGTTAAATGACATTCCAACTTTTGTTATTCTGAAGAGAAGAATCTCACAAGTCATTGCTACCACGAAGTTTTTCCCAGTCATACTATCAACAAGTTGATAGCATGACAAGAAAATCAAAAAAGTTGCAAGTTCTCCTTCCCAAGTTGCACTTGGGAAAGCAACTTTCACAAAAGCTATGCTTGAAATCTTCATTTATAAAGGAAAGTAGGAAAAGCACAGCTTAAAAAGAAATCTTCTTTCCCAAGTGCAACTTGGGAAAGAGTGCAACTTATTTTATAATCAATATTAAGTTTTAAAATATAGTATATCAAAATCTGTACATCTTAACTGCTCTTCTTTAACGAAGAAAAAAAATAAAGATAATCACCTCAAAAAAGGAGGGCAGGGGAGGTGTTTATACCAAGTTGAATTAAAGATACAATTAAAGTGTCATTCTGAACGAAGTGAAGAATCTCACAAGTCATTGCTAACACAGAGTTTGAGATTCTTCACTTCGTTTAGAATGACAGACAAACATATTTTATCATTAAAAGCAACTTGGTATTAGTTACAGAAAGCAGAAGAAAGAAAATCATAAAAAATATTTTATCAATTTTTTTTAGGAGCATTATTATGAAAAAATTAACTTCTTATTCCGTTACTTTAGCATTAGTTGCTATTGCGATGCTATTAAGCATTACAGCACAGACAAAAGCGTCTGCACCAAATCCAGCAGCTGGTCTTCAACAGACTGGTTTCGCTTACGATACCATCAATCAAATACATTATATTGATATGATGTGGTATAAGGGATTGGTTACTGAAAGCGAGCCGGCTGCTACTGGTTATTACATTTATCGCTCAATGTATGGACATAATAACGAATACGATGAATTTGAACTCGTAGGAACTAAAATGGTCGAAGATGACTCTGCTTTTGTGAAATACACCGACCAGGTTCCAGTCCAGGCGCCTTACGAATACTATGTTAAAGCATTCACTGGTGAAGATGTAAGTGAAATGTGTACACCAGCCATTTGCTTTTCTTTCGGTAGATATTGCGTTGATTTAAATGATGCAATTCTTATTTTCACTACTTTTCCGGAAACATTCATTTCACTTAGCGAAATTTATGAATATACAGCTTTTGCCCAGCATCGCAGCATAAGAGTGCAAGGACTTGTTCGTTACGAATTATTGGAATTTCCAGAAGGTATGACAATAGACGACGAAACAGGTGATTTGAAATGGACTGTTCCAAGCGATGCAAGTGGAAATTATTATGTAAAATTAAGAGCTTGGTCCCTTGATGACGAAAGCGCAGAAGCAATTCAGGAATGGTATATCAGAATTGCAGACGATTACGATCAAAAAGTAATTTTCTCTTCTGTAGAAGACGAAATCAGCTATAATTTAAATATTTTCCCAAATCCAACTATGGATATGATTACTATCCAATTTGATGAAAATTCAGATTTTACAGAAAACCTATATGTTAAAATTTTTGATTTGCTTGGAAATGAAATATTAAATCAAAAAATATCAACATTAAACAACAGTTGCCAAATTAACTTAAATAGTTTAATTTCTGGAACTTACTTTATAAAAGTTGGAAATACTGTAAAAAGATTTGTAAAAATTTAAATTTTTAATCAAAACTCCTTATGATTAAAGCAACTTTCCGAGCAAGTTTTCAACTCTCGGAAAGTTTTTTTTGGAATCAAATTCCGAACTCCTGATGCCTCGTAGTTTGTTATTTCGCAGTCTTGTAATTTCGAAACCTTACGATAAAGCAAGTGCTTTATTTAATGGGAGATGTGAGATCACTTTACTCTGTCATTCTGAGCGCAGCGAAAAATCTCACAAGTTATTAATACCACTGAGTCTGTGATTCTATGAATAAAGATGTCCTACATCTTCGAGATGTAGGACATCTACTTTAAAATCTTTATTAAGGTTTTTCAGAATAAACGTAAAGATGTCATTGGTAACCCCTAATATAACAAGACTTTTATTTTTAATGGAGATGACATAAGGTTTAGAAAGATTAGAAGGATTAGATAGTATAGATTTTTAACTTTCGCAAAGCACCGAGAAACAATACGAAAGTTTATATCAGTTAAAAGCAATTGTATTCATTGAGGACAGAGTTTATTTTTCTTTCAACTCCGTAGGAGTATCCTATTTGTAGAAATAATTATGAAAAAAAGAAAAGCAACGTAGTTGCGACCTATCTTTTCTACAAACAGAACACTCCTACGGAGTTTTGCAAACTCAAAATACTTTTTCTACAAACAGTAAGCAACTTCGTTGCTTTTTCTTGCACTTTGCGAAAGTTTCTTACCCTTCGTAAAGTTTTGTGGGATAAAAGTAGCGATGTCATTGGTAAATGAAGTGAGGAATCTCAAGTTCTGTGGTAGCAATGACTTGTGAGAATCTTCACTTAGCTTCAGAATGACAGATTATATTACCATTATTGTTAGCGGTTTGGTATAAAGTGTCAGAATATAGAGAAACAGGCAAGGTTGAATCCTATACTTGACATAGAAAGTCAGAAGTCCGACATCTCGAAGATGTTGGACTTCTTTGTCTGTTATTTGTTTTCTTCTTGCTTTGTGAAAGGCCCTTAGGTCTTTCGGAAAGTGTTGAAAAGTTAAAGTTAAGTACGACTATGGCTGATAGTGGATATATCTTGAGCGTGTTAAATCTCCGGATTTAACAACGTAAATGTATCTTCCGGGAGTTAAATTTGAAGGAATGAAAGTAAAAGTATGCTCTCCTTGGGATAAAGTGCCATCTTGTAAAGTTGAAATCAATGTTCCATTTAAATCATAAACTTTAACTGAAATATCTTTTGTTTCTGTTAAAGTTACAGGAATTGAAACAGAACTTTGGAACGGATTTGGATATGCAGGATTTAATTTAACATAATTTAAATAAAGGCAACTTCCATTTTGTTGGTTAAGTCCTTTATATCCTGTATTTTTACTTTTCCCTTGAAATTTTCTTACAGTACAGGTATCACAGTTTAAGTGAAGCTTTTTTTGAGTACTATCGCAGGTACCTAACTTTTTACCATAACCTTTTCCCTGTCCAATGCCCTGATTGCCACAATTATTATTTGGCTGTGAAAATACGTCGCTTGGAACTGAAAGAAATACTGCAATTATTATTGCTGTGCTTAGAAATATGAGCTTTTTCATATTTTTTCCTTTAATTATATGTTTTACAAAATTTTTACTTATTTGTAAATATACAATCAATATGCCAGTTTAACTGACATAAGCAAAGACCCACTATTCATCAGTGTTATCAGAAATATTCAATTTATCAGCTACGACAATTTTGTCGAATTTATTAATATTAAGGGAAAAATTGTCGAAAATTATTCTACATCTTACAACTTTGTTTTCTTCTTAAAATGTAAATCTCATAAAATATAAATACGCTCTGTATCGTTTAAAATACATATAAAATCATAACTATTTTTCTTATTTTTGTTAATAATTAAAATTGGTTTATTAGATAACAATTTACTGAAAATATATGGAATCAACACCAAAATCACTACGATTACAAATCGGCATATTCGGACGCACAAACGTAGGTAAATCCAGCTTTTTGAATATGATAGCCAATCAAGACGTTGCCGTTACTTCACATATTCCCGGCACTACAACCGATATAGTCGAAAAGGCAATGGAACTGCTTCCAATCGGTCCCGTAACTTTCCTTGATACAGCCGGAATTGATGACCTTTCTGAGCTATCCGAAAAACGAATTGCAAAAACTATTAAAGTAATTGATAGAAGCGATATTGCAATACTTATTCTTGAACCAAATGTTTGGAACGATTACGAGGAGAACATATTCAATGAGTTGAAAAAGAAGAAAATACCTACTATTTTTATAATCAATAAAATTGATACTGCTCAGCTTCAAGATAATTTTTTAAGTAAAATAAAAGAGTTAAACAAAAAAATCATTCTTTCTTCAAGCATTGATAAAGAAATGCGTGAAAAGTATATTCAAGCAATAAAACAAGCAATATTAGACATTCTTCCACCAAGTTTCAGTAACCAGCCGCCTTTAATTTCCGATATTATTAAAAAAGATGACTTAATTGTGCTTATTATTCCAATTGATAATGAAGCTCCTAAAGGAAGAATTATCTTGCCTCAGGTTCAGGCATTGCGCGATGTATTAGATAGCAATGCTGCTGCAATTGTTGTTCAAGATACAGAATACCCTTCAATTCTTGACAGGTTCAAGGAAAAAGTTGATTTGGTAATCTGCGACTCTCAAGTTGTTGACAAAATGGTTGCTGGCACTCCAGAAAACGTAAATTGCACTACTTTTTCAATCGTTTTTTCACGTTTCAAAGGCGATTTGATTGAAGAAGTTAGAGCAGTAAGAATGTTAGATAAAATTACTGAAAATGACAAAATATTAATTGCTGAAGCTTGCAGCCATCATCCAAATGAAGATGATATTGGCAGAGTCAAAATTCCACGCTGGTTGAAAAAACATCTCGGTTTTGATGCTAAAATTGATATATAC
>DAIOVK010000017.1:9949-15028 GCA_036759045.1 Kapaibacterium sp. (SeqCode)
AATTCCACGCTGGTTGAAAAAACATCTCGGTTTTGATGCTAAAATTGATATATACTCTGGAAGAGACTATCCCGATAATCTCAGCGATTATAAATTGATTATCCATTGTGGCGGTTGTATGATTACCCGCAATGAAAAACTTTCCCGAATGAGAAGAGCCGGCGAAGCAAACGTTCCCATAACTAATTATGGAATAATTATTTCTTATATGCAGGGAGTTCTAGAGCGTGTTCTGTCTCCATTTCCTGATGCCTTGAAAGCGTATTACGAGGGGTAATTTTAGGCGTTTTTAGATTTTTTTATTCTACCACAGGAGGAATAAGATTTTTTAATAGGACTTACTTAAACAAATGTGTCATTCTGACGAATGTCAGAATCCATCATAAAAAAGTTTTTCAAAAAATTAGTCATTAACATTTTTTATGACAAATGACCAAAACCAAGATAGAATCTGGCATACGCCAGAATGACAGGAAAAAAAGTCATTGGTAATTTATTGAGGAATTGCATAATTGAATAAGTCTTTTAACAAATTATTAAAACTACTATCACAAATGAAAGTTTGAGATTTTTCATCAATTATTTAATTATTTTTTGTATTTTAGATATTAATTGCAATAAGAAAAGAATTATTATGCTAAATTCATTATATATCAGAAATTATCGATGCTTAAAAGATTTTAAAATAAATAGATTAGGCAGAATTAATCTTTTAACTGGTAAAAACAACACTGGAAAATCTTCTATTCTCGAAGCCATCGCTATTTATGCAAGCAATGGAGACCCCAAAGAACTTTTTAAAATACTCGAAGAGCATAATGAGAATTTTTTAGTAAATTCAAAATCAAATAAAGAAAATAATAAACCAACTAGTAATATCAAACAAAATTTTTTAAATTCATTGGCTAATCTTTTTAGTGGAAGAAAGATAGTTTTCGATGACACTTTTTCTATTTATATAGGTCAAAATAGAGGCATTTTCGATATAAATAACGAAATATCAGGTAAATCAGTAATTCTTGGTTTCTCCATATTTAAAGAAGTCTTTTATCCAGATAACGTTATTAAAAAAGAAAAAGTTAATTTTGATGATATTGATAATTTAAGTGATAGAGATAAATCTAATTTAATATTAGATTTTGAAATTAATTCAACTAAAGAGCCAACAACATTTATTCTTGATTCAGATAATATCGTTAATTATTTTCTACAAGATTCAAAAATCAAAGAAAATTTCCAATTAGTTCGTTCAAATAATGTTGAAAAAAAAGATAATCCTAAACTTTTCGATAACATTGCACTTACAGATAAAGAACAATATGTTATTGAAGCTCTAAAAATAATCGAACCAAATATTGAAAGAATCACTTTTGTTGACTCCGATTCATCTCTTGATAGAATTGCAGTTATAAAACTTGCCGGTTCAAACAATACTATTCCATTAAAAAGTATGGGCGATGGCATAAACAGAATTCTTACTATTATACTAGCAATGGTAAATGCAGAAAATGGCTATTTACTTATTGATGAATTTGAAAACGGTTTGCACTATACTTCACAAATCAAACTCTGGGAAATTATTTTTAAATTAACTGAAAAATTAAACGTCCAAGTCTTTGCAACAACTCACAGCGAAGATTGTATTTTCGGCTTTGAAAGAATTTTAAATAGCATTGGAAATAAAGATGACGGCTTATTAATTAGACTTGACAAAAAAGGTGATGAAATAAAATACACTGAATTTGATTCTGAAGAGCTAAGAATTGCAAATGAAGGAAATATTGAGATTAGGTGATGAAAGGTTTATTAAAAAAAAGTTATCTCTTAGTTGAAGGAAATGATGATTTTCATGTTATCAAAGCTATTGCTACAAAATTTAAAATTAATAATTATTTCGTAATAATTGACTGTAATGGAATAGATAATATAAAAAAAGGAATTAATGACTACCAAGAAAAGTATCAGTTTGATATACTTGGAATAGTTTTAGACGCAGATTTTGATTTTTCAAGTCGCTGGGAATCAATTAAAAACTATTTAAAAAAATTTGGCTACAGTACTCCTAAAGAGTTTCCCAAAGAAGGTTTAATACTAAGCAATGAAGAAAACAAGAAAGTCGGCGTTTGGATTATGCCCAATAATAGTTTAGAGGGAAAAGTTGAAGATTTTGTTAAATATTTAATTCCTGCTCAAGATGAATTATTGCCTATTGTTGAAAGCCATCTTTCTGAAATTGAAGAAAAAATATTGAATCCATACGAAGAGAAAGACAGACCAAAAGCACTAATTCATTCTTGGCTTGCAATACAGAAAACTCCCGGAAGCCCGATGGGTGCTGCTATAACTAAACAATATTTTTCAACAAATAATGAAATATGTACTCAGTTTGTCAATTGGTTAAAAAGATTATTTGTAGAAGAAATTTAAGAAAGTTTTTTTCGAACTTTTTGCATATAAAACTTTCCGAAAGGTAGGGAAACATTGGGAATGTTTGAACTTGTTACACCGAACGTAGCTAAGAACCTAAGTTTCTGTGTTTAAAATGGCTTGTGAGGTTCCTCACTTCGTTTCGGAATTACAATTTTTAGAACACTTTTATAATAAATAATTGAAAATAAGGAAAACTATGCATAGACCAAGTTGGGACGAATTATATATGACGATGTGCTATCTCGTAGGAATGAGAAGCCGAGACGAACACACTCACGTTGGTTCTGTGATCGTGGATAGCGACAATGTGCTTGTTGCAACCGGCTACAATTCTCTTCCACGTTTCATCGAAAAAGATGAAGCAGGAAAGAGACTTTCACGCGAAAAAGGCGAAAAGTATTTTTGGATTGAGCACGCCGAAAGAAATGCTATTTACAACGCTGCCCGCCGCGGCACTACACTTAAAGGGTGCAAGCTTTATGTGCCTTGGCTACCTTGCTGCGATTGTGCCAGAGGAATAATTCAAACAGGTATTTCAGAAGTGATTTATCATAAAAACGGACAGGATTTTTACGATGCTAATACAAACGGACAGTGGGTCGAATCGCATAAACGCACTACAGATATGTTTTGTGAAGCTGGAGTACATTTGCGTAACGTGGAATGTAATCTTGTTATACCACAGATTTATATGAATGGTATTGTTTATAATTCTGAAATGAAGCAATAAATGAATTTCGTTGCAATAATAGTTGCCGGTGGAGTAGGGAAGAGGTTCAATTCTGAACTTCCAAAACAGTTTATTGAATTAAACGGTATTCCAATTATAATCCGTACTATTTCAATTTTCGAGCAAAATGAAAATATAAATTCGATTATTATTGCTATGAATGAAGATTGGATTTCTTATTTTCAGGAAATGCTAAAATTACATAATTTCAAGAAAATTCATTCTATTGTAAAAGGTGGTGAGCAGCGTCATAATTCTGTTTTCAATGCTTTAAACACAGAAATAGCAAGGAATTCAGATTTTATTCTAATTCACGATGCAGTACGCTGTTTTACGACTCAGAATTTATTAAATGATTTAATTAAAAATGCTATTGAGTTTGGGGCAGTAATTCCGGGTATTAAACCAAAAGACACAGTAAAAAAAATTATTCAAAACAACGTTATTGAAACTACTGTTGACAGAAATTCACTACTGTTGGTTCAAACTCCTCAGGTATTTAAAAAAGATATTATATTTGATTCATATCAGAAGATAAGTAATGATATTCTTGCAACAGATGACAGCTACATTGTTGAGCAAGCAGGATATAATGTGAAAGTAATTGAGGGAGAAGAACAAAATATAAAAATCACAACTCCATTAGATTTGGAATTCGGTAAGCTTTTTGTTTAATTTTTTTTGTAACAATTATACTCTTAAAACGTATAGAATATAAGAAAGTGATTTCTTATGTTTAATAATATGAATTTTAAATAGATTTGAAAATTATAAAGAAAAGATAATAATAAAAATTAGTATTAATGCGATTAAGGGTAAAATTGAGAAAACACCCTGAGGGGCTTTTAAGCCCCTTTTTTATTTTTATTATTTCTTTAATAGTTGCTATAAAAACATTATATTTGTAATTTTTAAAGATGAAAAAAATAATGAAAAGTGCAGATTATTTTATTAAGCAACTTGAATTAAACTTACATCCCGAAGGCGGTTATTTTAATGAAACTTACAGAAGTAAGGGAATAATTGAAAAGGGAGCTTTACCAAAAAATTTCAAATCTGACCACTGCTATTCAACGTTTATTTATTTTTTACTTAAAAGCGGTGAAATCTCTAAACTACATCGAATTAAAGCAGATGAGCAATGGCACTTTTTTGAAGGCGGTCCTTTAATAGTGGTTGCGATTACCGAAAATGGTGATTTGCTTGAATTTAAATTAGGCAGAGATTTGGAAAAAGGAGAAGAGTTTAACTGCGTTGTTCCTACTAATTCCTGGTTTGGTTCTTATCCACTTGAAGAAAATTCTTTTTCTCTTGTTGGCTGCACCGTTGCTCCCGGCTTCGAATTTGAAGACTTTGAACTTGCTGACAAATCATCACTTTTAAAAGAGTATCCCCAATACAAACAAATTATTGAACGATTAACTTAGTATATATTATGGACGTTAAAATTATACCTGTTGAAAACAATTCTGGCTTAAAAAAGTTTATAAATTGTCAGTGGAATTTTTATAATGACGACAAGAACTGGGTTCCTCCGATGAAATCAGAACGGAAAAAAGTTCTTGATGTTAAAAATAATCCTTTTTACCAGCATTCCGAAATACAGCTTTTCCTTGCAGAATCTGGTAATGAAATTGTCGGAAGAATTGCTGCTATTGTTAATTATAATCATAATAAAACACATAACGATAAAGTTGGTTTCTTCGGTTTTTTTGAAAGCATAGACAATCAAGATGTTGCTTCTGCTCTTTTCGATGCTGCTGCTGATTGGTTGCGAAAAAAAGGTATCGATACAATGCGTGGACCTGAAAACCCTTCTATGAACGACGAAATCGGCTTGCTTATTGATGGTTTTGATTCTCCTCCAGTTATTATGATGACGTATAATCCTAAATATCATATAGATTTAATTGAGAATT
>DAIOVK010000018.1:0-15027 GCA_036759045.1 Kapaibacterium sp. (SeqCode)
GCTATGGATATGTAAAAAGGTAAAATAAAAGTATTTTCATTAAAAATTTCTGGAGGAGCATCGAATTGCTCTTTTACTTTCCCAAAAAAATCTACATTTCGATGAATATAAGTAGTTGATACTTCGAGAATAAAACTATTTACAACATTTTGCATTTTTTTATCGTCAAAACCGAGTTGCACACCCACATACGCTTTTACAGCAGGAGCAATAATGTTATCGTCTATGTGCTTTCCACCAATGCGAATATCATCATATAAATCAGAATGAACTTCCTCCCACCAGGTAATATATCCGGTAGATGCACCAATACCAAAACCGCAGTAGCTTTTAAATTGAGAGATGACGGGGGTAATCTCGCAGGTAATAAAAACAGGTATAGTATTAACTATTATACTCTGAAGATATGTTCTGTTATATGGAATATCGCGGGAACTAATATATTGAAGAGTATAGACATCTTGAATTTTTGACTGGAAAAAATCCGCAGAAATCCCGAAAGTGTAGTAATCTGAATAAAGCCACTTGAATGCTCCGTGAAATTGAATTCCAGTTTTAAACTGGCTTTTTGTTCCTTTTAAATACTGGCTTTGGTATTTATCGAAAAATTCTTTAGATGTAATTGCAATAGGAGTGGCAATACCGACTTCAAAAAGTACTTTTTCTTTTTTAAACACAGAATCAAGTACTAATTGAGAATTTGCATTATTTTGAAAAAAAAGCTGAAAAATAAATAATATTATTATGAAATGTAAAATTTTTTTCATATTTTATTTTGCTGTTTTTTGTAAAAAAATAGTTTAAAAAATCTAATAATAATTCAATATTTTACTTATTGAATTATTACAATTGTAATTTAAAAAAGTTACATTTAATATTTTCATAAATGTAATTAAAATTATAAAATTAATGGAAAACAACAAAAATAAGGAAGAAAATAATAAAAACAGAATTTTTATTGAAGTAGCTCCTTATATGAATCTGAGTTGGCAAATGCTTATTACTATTGGGCTTTTCATACTTTTAGGTTGGTGGTTGGACGGTAAATTTGAAACAAAGCCAATATTGATTTTAGTTGGTGCTTTTCTCGGAATAGCATTGGCATTTTATAATTTTTTCAGAACAATAAGTGAATTAGACAAAAGAGAAAAAGGGAAAAAGTGATTTGGTTATCAATTATTATTGCTGTTATAATAGCTTTTGCTAACATCTTTATTTCAATAAGCATTATAAAGAAGAATCTGAATAAATCATCAGCACAGTTTAATAAAATATTTTTCACATCATTTTTAGTGCGTTTTTTTTCAGTCATCATAATTTTAGCACTAATTTTGAAGTTTACAGAAATTGATAAATTTGTGTTTTCTTTAACGTTTATAATATCAATTTTTTTATCAATAATTATTGAAATATTATATCTTAACTTTAAAAAAAATTTAATAAATTTGCAAAAATAAGAATAGATAAAGGAAAGAAATGTCAAATACAACAGAGCAAGCACAAACAGAAACAACGGCAGAAAGTAATGTATTTCTTGAACTTTTAGGAGAACTCGGCGACCACCACGGACTAATCATAGGACCATACCACGTTGCAGACCTACCACTAATCTTTTATGACGATGGTTTTCATTTTTACCCAACTGTAAATAAAATGGAAGAAGCTGGCATTTTTACTATGCATAATAAACATATAGTAAAAACATCTGACCATACTCCACCCGCTCTTGATTTGTCTATTACAAATTTCGTATTTTTCCAGTGGTTAGTAATGATTTTGCTGTTCTTCTTTTTCAAGAAAGCAAGCAAGCGTTATAAGGAAAAACCAAATTCTGCTCCTCGTGGAATACAAAATATGTTTGAAGTTCTTGTAACTTATGTAAGAGATGAAATAGTAGTTCCAAATATACCAAGCAAAAATGCTGTTTATCGGCTTCTGCCATATTTTGTAACATTGTTTTTCTTTATTCTGGGACTAAATTTAATAGGATTAATACCGGGTGGCCATACTGCGACCAGTTCTCTTGGAGTTACAGCAGCCCTTGCGGTTACAGCATTTTTAGTTATTAATATAACTTCAATAAAAGAAGCCGGATTAGGCAACTATTTCAAGCATCTTCTTGGAGGCGCACCGCCCTGGCTGTTCTTTATAATGATACCAATTGAAATCCTTTCGATGTTTATAAAACCCTTTGCATTAACTATTCGTCTATTTGCAAATATGACTGCGGGACACGTAGTACTTTTTGCTTTGCTTGGATTAATCTTTTATTTTAAAACCATACTCATTTCGCCAGCTATTGTTGGCTTTTCTGTTTTCATTTATTTCCTTGAGCTATTGGTTGCATTTATTCAGGCATACATATTTACAATGCTTACCGCAATATTTGTTGGTTTAGCAATAGGCGAGCATGGCTCTGACGCTCACGCAGAGCATGCAACACATTAATGAATAAATTTTTTTATATAGATTTTTTTAGTTTTTTTATTAATAATTATGGAGATTTAAATGGACGCAGCTTCATTAGCTTATTTAGCCGCAGGTCTAGGCGCTGGTATTACAGTAGTCGGCGCTGGTTTAGGTATTGGTAAATTAGCCGCCGCCGCTTTAGAGGCATCTGGCAGGCAACCCGAAGCAGCCGGTGCGATTAGAACATCAATGATTATCGCCGCCGCTCTTATCGAAGGTGTTGCATTCTTTGCAGCCGTAATTTGTTTAATGCTTGCTATTAAGTAAAGCAGCTATCTACTTAGTTCTCCTCAATTGAGGGGAACTAAGTTTTAATTATTAAATCAACTTTTGTGTTTCTTTCTTGAGAGGGGCTATTTTTTATCCACAATTTTTAGTCCGTATAAAGGAAGTAGAAATAAATTAAGTGTTTTTGAAATTTATTCCGTAGGAATTAAATATTTGTAACAAGAATTATCACTGATTGTGCTTATCCCGTAGGAATTAAATATTAAAGCAATTAAATATTTAATTCCTACGGAATAAAAAAATCCAAAAATACTATTGTTACAAATATTTTATCCCTAACGGGATAAGTAGAATAAAAGCTCGTTTTAAAGATTAGGGGAATGGATTGTATGCTGGGAATTGGATTTGTGATTTTAAGTAAAATAATGTATCAGCACAGGGGATTACTGTAAAAGAGTGGGAAACAAATAAACTATAAACTATAAACCATAAACCATAAACTATAAACTATAAACTATAAACGAATAAACGAATAAACAAATAAACAAATAAACAAATAAACTAAATATAGAAGGATTTTTATGGATAGCTTACTGAATGTAAATCCGGGACTAATAATCTGGACAATAATAAACTTTTTAATATTTCTTTTTATCATTATAAAATTTGGTTCAAAACCAATAATGAATGGTTTGAAGGCAAGAGAAGAACGCATTAATTCTGCAATCGAAACTGCTGAAAAAACAAAATTAGAGGCAGAAAAGCTGTTTTTGGAATCTGAAGAACGCATTAATTCTGCAAAAGAAGAAATGTCTCAAATTGTTGCAAAAGGCAGACATAGTGCTGAAGAAATCATTAAGAAGGCAACAGATGAAGCCGATAGCTTAAAGAAAACCAAACTTGATGATGCCATAAGAGAAATAGAAAAGAGTAAGAATATAGCATTAGGAGAACTTCGTAAAGAAGTTGCACAAATGGCTGTAGATGCTGCCGAAAAAATCATTGACGCTAATCTTGGCAAGGATAAGCATTATCAGTTAGTGGAAAAATATATTGAAAAATTACCTAAGAATTAAATATGTTAGAACAGAAAGTTTCATATAGATATGCCCGTGCATTGCTTGATACTGCAAGTGAAGTTGGAATTGCTGACACAGTGTTTGATGATATTAAAAGGGTACGCGCTACTCTTAATTTATCAAAAGACCTGCGTTCTATGACTGCAAGTCCTATATTTCAATTATGGAAAAAAAAGAAAATTTATAAGGCACTTTTTTCTGAAATTAAAATATCAGAATTAACTTTGAATTTTCTTATTCTCCTTTTAGATAAACGAAGAGGTGAGCTTATTCCAAGTATTGTAAGGCAGTATGAAATGCAGTACAATCTGCTCAAAAATCGGCTCGAAGTTGATGTTATTTCTGCAATCGAACTAACAGAAGAAATTAAAAAGAAAGTTATAGATAAATTGACTATTTGGACGAAGATGACGATTTTGCCTACTTATAAAATTGATACAAATATCAAAGGTGGCTTGCTTGTTAAAATTGATGACTGGGTTTTTGATGCAACAATAAAACGTCAACTTGAAACATTATTTAAAAAACTTACAGAAGGAATTGATTAAAAATAAATAAATGAAGGAAAATTTATGATAGACGTAAGACCAGAAGAGATTTCTGCCATATTACGACGACAATTATCCGGCTTTGAAAAAGAAGCAGATATTTATGAAGTTGGAACTGTCTTGCAAGTTGGAGATGGAGTAGCTCGTGTCTATGGTTTGACAAAAGTAATGGCATCAGAACTTGTGGAATTTCCAAATGATGTTTACGGAATGGTGCTTAATCTTGAGGAAGATAACGTTGGTATTATGCTTTTTGGAGACGAGCGGCTCGTAAAAGAAGGCGATACCGTTAGAAGAACCGGCAGAATTGCTTCCGTTCCCGTAGGAACAGAACTACTTGGAAGAGTTGTTAATCCACTCGGCATTCCTATTGATGCCAAAGGGGAAATTCATACTACTCAAACCCTTCCAATTGAACGAAAAGCACCCGGTGTTATTTTCCGTCAACCTGTTAAAGAACCACTGCAAACCGGCTTAAAAGTTATTGATGCTCTTATCCCTATTGGCAGAGGGCAACGCGAACTTATTATCGGCGACAGGCAAACCGGAAAAACCGCTATTGCTCTTGATACGATTATAAATCAAAAATATACTCATTCTGAAGATGCAAAGAAAAAAGGTATCCAACCAGTTTACTGCATCTACGTTGCTGTTGGGCAAAAAGGTTCGACTGTTGCAAATGTTGTTTCATACTTGGAACAATTCGGTGCAATGGAATACACTATTGTTGTAGCTGCTAATGCATCAGACCCTGCTCCACTGCAATACATTGCACCATTCTGCGGTTGTTCTATGGGCGAATATTTCCGTGATAACGGTATGCACTCTCTTGTGATTTATGATGACTTATCCAAACAAGCAGCTGCATATCGTCAGGTTTCTTTGCTTTTGAGACGTCCTCCCGGACGCGAGGCGTATCCCGGCGACATTTTCTATCTTCATAGCCGTTTGTTAGAAAGAGCTGCAAAATTTTCAGATGCAATGAAAGGTGGTTCGCTTACTGCTTTACCAGTAATTGAGACTCAAGCCGGCGACGTTGCTGCATATATCCCAACTAACGTTATTTCTATTACAGATGGTCAGATTTATTTAGAGCCAAACCTATTTAACTCTGGTATTCGTCCAGCTCTTAACGTTGGTATTTCGGTTTCCCGTGTCGGTGGAAATGCACAAATCAAGGCAATGAAAAAAGTTGCTGGTCCTTTGAAACTTGATTTAGCCCAGTATCGCGAGCTCGAAGCATTTGCTAAATTTGGCTCCGATTTGGATAAGGCAACTCAACAGCAATTAAGACGCGGAGCAAGATTAACTGAAATTTTGAAGCAAAAGCAATTTGTTCCTATGCCAGTTGAAAAGCAGGTCGCACTAATTTGGACGGCAACAAATGGATATCTTGATGAACTGCCAATTGATGTGCTTGATAAATTTGAAAAAGAGTTGTTCCCGGAAATTGAAAATAAATACCCGGATTTATTCGAAGATATTTCAGTTAAAAGAGAATTAACACCGGAAATTGTAACAACTTTGAAAAATGCTTTAGATGGTTTTATTATTAAATTTAAAGAAAAGAACAACATAAAATGATTATTGTAACAGGCGGTGCTGGATTTATTGGTTCTTGTTTTGTAAAAAAACTTAACGATGAAGGAATAAAAGATATTATTATTGTTGACCATCTCGGAAACAGTGAAAAATGGAAAAACTTAGTTAATAAGAAGTATTTTGATTATATAGATAAGCACGTTTTTATTGAACTTCTTGAGTCAGGACGTTTAGACGAATTGTCAATAGAAGCAATTTTTCATTTTGGTGCCTGCTCGGTAACTACTGAAAAAGATGCTGACTATATGATGGACAATAATTTCCAATATTCCAAAATCTTAGCTATGTATTCAACTGAGCATAACATTAAATTCATTTATGCGAGCAGCGCCGCAACTTATGGCGCCGGTGAAAATGGGTATAGTGATTCTGTTGTTCAAAACTTTATTCCTCTTAATGTCTATGGTTATTCAAAACAGGCATTTGACGAATGGGTGGAAAAAAACAATCTGTTTAAGAAGTTCGTTGGACTAAAATTCTTCAATGTTTTCGGACCGAACGAATACCATAAAGGAAGTATGGCAAGTATGGTTTACAAATCATACAATCAAATTAAGAATGAAGGTAAAGTGAAACTGTTTAAATCGAACAGCAAAGATTACAAAGACGGCGAACAAATGCGTGATTTCGTTTATGTAAAAGATGTTATAGACATTATTTGGGAAATGTATCAAAAGGAAATTACCGGTTTATATAACCTTGGAACAGGGAAAGCACGCTCCTGGAACGATTTGGCAAAGGCAGTATTTGCTGCAATGGAATTGGAACCGAAAATCGAATATGTAGATATGCCAGACGAATTAAAAGAACAATATCAGAACTTCACCGAAGCTGATATGAAAAAATTAAAGAAAACAAAATTAAATATAAAATTCAATACATTAGAAGACAACGTAAGAGATTATGTTTCGAATCATCTTCAAAAGAGATGGAAAAATTTTTAGGGACTTTATTTTTTAGGAGAGTATAAATGCCAACACCTCGCGATATTCGAAGAAGGATAGCAGCAGTAAAAAATAACGCGAAAATTACACAAGCAATGCGAATGGTCGCTGCATCAAAGCTAAGAAGAGCTCAGGAAAAAATTTGGTCTAACCGCCCTTATTCAGAAAAACTTGAACTCGTCCTTAGCAATTTAATTAATGCAGTAGGCGAAGATTACAGCAGTCCATTAATTCAAAAACACAACGAAATAAAAAATATCGCTGCGATTGTGGTTGCTTCAGATAAAGGTTTATGCGGGAGCTTCAATTCTAACATTTTAAGATTTGCTCATAATTACATAAAAGATGAAATCATTAGCAAATATCCAAATGTTAATATTACTCTTATTACTGTTGGAAAAAAATCTTTCTCCTATTTTAATAAAACTAATATATTTATACTGAAAAATTATTCCGGAATCTTTCAAAAATTAGAATTTTCTACTGCGAAGGAGATTATCTCACTTGTTACCGAAAAATATATTAATGGTGAATTTGACAAAGTAATGATTTTCTTTAATGAATTTAAAAATCTGCTAACTCAGGTTCCCAAAATGAAAAATCTTTTACCGATTGAACCGGTGAAAGCTGTTGCCGAAAAAAATACATCAAAAATAAATTTAAATTACATTTTTGAACCGAATAAAGAGTTAATTCTTGATACACTTTTACCATTACAATTAGATATTCAAACTTGGAGTGCCTTGCTTGAATCCAACGCTGCCCAGCAAGCAGCTCAGATGATGGCTATGGAAAATGCAACTAATAATGCTAATGACTTAATTAAATATCTAGAATTGGTTTATAACAAAGTCCGTCAGGCATCAATTACTAAAGAAATGCTCGAAATTGTCAGTGGAGCTGAAGCGATGAAAAAAGCATAAAATTCTATTATTAGAAAGGGGCGAAAAGCCCTTTTTTATTACTACAATAATCTCAGAACACCAGACTCCATAATGAAATAAAGGAGTTATGAGATTTGCCTTGTAAAGAATAATTTCGCTCTTAATCTCCATAATAAATTATGGAGTTACTTTAATAAAAAGAATAACTCCCAAATTTATTTGGGAGTTATGTATTTACCGCTATATTATTATAAACTTCAGAACTATATTAATTGGGAAATAACAAACTACGATGCATCAGGATTTCTGAATCTTAATTCATTATTATCTTTTCAGTTTTTACCTGATTATTTATTAAAATTTTAATAAAATAAGTGCCACTTGCTACTTTTTGATTATAACTATTAGTTCCGTTCCAGTTAAAAGTATAATTACCTGTTTCTAAATAGCTGTCAGAAATTGTGTTGACTAATTCGCCATAAATATTGAATATTTGGGCAATAACTCTTTGTGGTTTGTCGATATATGTATTTATGGTAATATTATTTGAAAATGGGTTGGGATATGACAATACACCGTCATTTGCACTGATATCATCATCAACAGAGTTAATAATACCTTGATTAGTAGTTAAAATCTCGAATTCATCCATTAATGCTTCACTGAAATAATATGCTTGCAAACCGCTGTAATGAACAGCATCAAAAACAATTCTGATTTGGAAATTAGACGTTAAAGGTACGAACTCAGTAATATTAAATTGAAATTTTTTCCAGGCACTTTCGCTTTCAGTTGTAGAAGTTACACCGGCCCAGTTCTCTCCGCCATTGCTCGAGACCTGAACAACGTATTGAGGCACATAATCATTATAAAAATAATAATTAAAGAACCAATATTTAAATTTGATTAATGGATTTTCTAAATTGCTAATATCAAAAACAGGTGAGGTTAAAGTAGTCTTTCCATTAGGCATATATTCATAAAATTCTGTGCCTTGACCGGATTTAGCACCAGTAACGAAGCATTTAGACCCAACAGCCGAGCATCCGCTACCGGGCTGCATAATTCCTATGCTTCCTGTATTTACTTCAGTTGGTACATCTCTTTCCCAAACACCAGTTGTTGCGTCATCAGTTGAGCTACTTGTAGTCCAGCCATTGTCTTTTTCAAAATTATCATAGAATGCCTGTCTGTAACCTACTAAGAATTCAAAAGGAGCTAATTCGCCTAATTTAGAAGAAAGCACCAATGTTTTCTTTGTGAATGGGTCAACTGCTTTGAAATAGTATTGAACAAGTGTGCCTTTTCTTTGTGCAGGAATTTCAGCAGAAAACAGATTAGTAGCTGTCTCCGTTGCTGAAACACTTTGAGAAGTTGCAAAACCATCAGTAGAGAAAACCATCTCTACGTTTTCTACTGGTTTTTCCATTATTGCTATTTTGCTTGCTAATGTAAAAGGAACAGTATAAGCATTTAAAGTATCTTCTGAATCTGGTAAATTATTGTGCGAAAAGCTAACAGCAACTAACAAATCTGTTCCAATCTGATGGTTATTAAAAGATTCAATAATTGCCATATCATTAGGAGTGCCATTGCTTAAATTTTCATCATCGTCATCTGCGATGAGAGTTTCAATGAACCATTCGCCAAAAGCAATTCCAACGTCGGCATCGTCGGGACTACCGTATTTTGCGAAATGTGAAATATGCTCAACATAGTCTTGGCTAGTTTTTCCCATTAAATCCCAAAATGAGCCGGAAAGTATTTGTCCGTTAAAGTGAGAGTCTGATTCCAAATCGTTTGGATAAACATAATCATTAACTAAATTTCTTAAATATGAAGTAGTATCTGAAGTTAAATAACCTACTCCCATTCTGGGGTCTTTCACAATTAATGCTGCACCTAAATCAGCTGTTCCCTCATTGCAGTCAAGGTTAATCATACCCTCTTCTGAACCAAGTTGTTGGTAAAGACGGGCATTTATATTATGAGTATATTCATGATATAGAACTGTTGGGGTTTCTGGGAAACGATATCCGGGGTACCTTATACCAATAAAGTAAATGGATTCTCCTGTTGCCATTGCATTGGGCGACCACGAATCATAACTTAATAATACTTCTGTTGAATAATCCATTACCGTCAATGCAGGGTCAATTCTTTTAATATTTTTATAAACTAAGTCGGTATGATAAAATAAATTACGTTCCTGAATTTTTGAGTTCGAGTCATTCCATTCAAGAGTAATATTTTCTCCGGTATTAATTACACCAGATATTTCTGCATCTACGCTATCATAATCATTATTTTTAATATGCCCGTTTGGCCCGTTGAACTTAACGGAATAATTGGTTTGCTCAGTAATATCAAATTCAACTTTTCCATTTTCATCTGTAGTATAAACCTTACCACCAATATTTACATAAATATTAGGGAATGGCACTATTTTTTGTTCGTCCCAAGGATGGACTGATTTAATTAATCCTTTAACAACTATGCTTGTGTTACCAACTATTGTTGATTGGATAGCATCGGATTCTAAGTTTACAATGTTTTCTATATTATTATCTTTTGTATTAATTTTAAAATCTCCGAATTTCTTAGTTTGGTTAATTCTCCAAACAATCATACCGCTGTGAGAATCTACATAAGAGCTATAAACTCCATAAGGTTCATTGGTTTCAAACTTGACATTGTAAGTCAGTTTATAAGAAATACCTGAATTTGTTTTAATGGGTAAAATATACATTTTTTCGTTTGCCTGAATTTTATCACTTTTTGAATTAAAATTCAATCCAAAATGAGCATTATCAACTGCTATTGCAGAACTTATACTTGGTGATAAATCTAAATCAATATTGTTGTAAAAATCTACTCCAAACGAAAACACTTTTCCATAATCGGAAATACGCAAGTCAACTTCAGAAAAAAGTACATCAATACCATTATGAACCTGGCTAAACTTGACATACCACTTGTTTTTTACCTGTGATATGTTTTGGACCTTTAATTCGTTTGTATTAATGTTGAATAAATCTGCAAATTTGTTTAAAAAAGCAAGTGATGCCTCCTCAATATTTCCCTTATTTATTTCATTGAAACCATTTATCTGAATTGGATTACCGAATGCTCTTCTTGGCGTTTTTGTAAATTTATCAAATAAAATAGTCCAGGTGCCATATTCTTTTCTGAATTCGTCCCAAGCTTTTGATGATTGTGATTCAGTAGCAGAATATAAATTTAAATCACCTTTAAATTTTTCTACTGGGAGCAGGACAGCTCCGTCTTTTTCAATTGGAATTTTACTTAAATCTGCTTTATAATTCGTTTGAGAGTTAGCTAAATTACTCATTAAAAAAGCTGTGATAATTAATATTATTAATCTGTTCATATTTTATCCTTATTTTTAAATAGTTTATTATTTTCTTGTTTGTTATATTTACATAAACGTTACAAATTAAACAAAAATTGTAATGTTTTCTGAATTTTAGAATATTTTTTTATATTCTCTTTTTATTTAATATACCTTTTATTAAGTATTTGTTTCAAAAGTATTTTTTTTAACAAGGTTTTGCAGTATTATTCCAATTACAATGAAAATTAAGCCTATAATTGTTGAAAACTGTATTTCTTCTTTGATAATAATGCTAACAAAAAAAAGAGAAAGAAATGGCGACAAATATGCTAAATTGCTTACAAGTGCGGTAGTTTTAGAAAGTTGTAATGCTTTTAACCAAAATACAAATGTAATACCCATCTCGAATATGCCAACATAAACAGCAGCAATAAAAGAAACGGAAATTTGCATTTTAAAAGAAGTGAAAAATACTGTATATATTACTACAAAAATGAAACCAAAAAAGAAATTCAGGAATAATTTGATTAAATCGTCCCGACTGTCTTTCATATTTAATATCCAGAAAAGTCCCCAAACGAGCGCGCTGCTTAAAGCGTAAATTACTCCTTCCGGATTTTTAAAATGTAAATCAGTGAAATTGCCGCCTGTCGCTATGATTACAACGCCAACAAAACTAATTATTAAAAAAATGATATTAATAAAATGTATTTTTTGTTTTAATAAAATGATTGAAAGCAAAACAACAATAATTCCCCAGGTGTAATTAAGAGAAATTGCCTCCTGTGCCGGTAGTATTGAATATGCTTTAAAAAGGATTAAATAGTATAGAAATGGATTTAAGAAACCGAGTGCTATTGAAAAGATTAATCCTTTATAATCAAGATTTCTCTTAATTGCAGCTATTATTTGATTTAAGTTGAAATTTTTTGGACTAACACTTTCTTTATTCTGTTCTGAATAAGTTGAACGTTTTAAAAATATTTTCAGAATGACAATAATAAATAAAACAACAAGAGAAGTGCCTGAAGAAATTAAGAGCAGTTGGGAATAAGTTAACTGCTGAAGTGAAATTTTAAATGCAGTAGCAACTGTTGACCAAAGCAGTACAGCAGATAAAGCAAAAATATATGCTTTCGATTGCTGCTTCATTGTTTTTGGACCTCAGAAGTATCCTCGTCTGATTTTCTTACAGTTAATTTGATAGATTCGATTGAGCGTTTAGACCTTTTTAAGATTTTACACTCATAATTTTCTAATTTAATTACTTCATTAAGTTCAGGAATATTTCCAATTTCATCAATAATAAGCCCCCCAATAGTTTCGTAATCGTCGCTTTCAGGAAGAGGAACTGGTAAGTAGTCATTAGCATCAGCAATAATAGCATCAGCTTTTACAATGAAATTTTCATCATTAATTTTTTCTACAATTGGGGTTTCTTCATCGTATTCGTCCTGTATTTCGCCTACAATTTCTTCAATAATGTCCTCCATTGTAACCAAGCCGGCAGTGCCACCGAATTCATCAATTACAATAGCCATAAGGATTTTATCCCTTTGCATCCGATGAAGTAAAGATTTAATTTTTTCGTCTTCCTGAACAAAAAAAGGAGGTCTAATAATGTCTTCTATTATTATCAAATTTTCATTACTAAGCATATTAAGCAGGTCTTTTGCGTATATTATCCCGGTGATATTATCAATAGTTTTCTGATATACCGGCATACGCGAGTAACCTTCGCTGATAAATTTAGTTATAATGTCTTTTGCATCAAGACCAATTTCAATTCCTTTCATCTTTCTTCTTGGCACCATTATTTGTTTAATTGGAGTATCCTGAAATTGGAATACATTTTCCAAAAGTTCATGTTCGCTTATGCCAATAGCTCCACTTTTGGTGCTTTCCTCCAAAATCAAACGGATTTCATCTGAACTATGCATTTCTTCTTCTTTTCCAACTGCCTGAAAGCCAATTATTCTTAAAATTAAATTAGCTGTTGAATTTAATGTCCAGATAAAGGGACTGAAAATTATATAAAAAAAGCGTAAAGGAAGAGAAATAGCGAGTGTAGTTTGCTCTGCCCTTTGAATGGCGATAGATTTAGGAGCAAGTTCTCCAAAAACAATGTGTAGCATTGTAATTGTAATAAAAGCGACTGGTAGGGCGATGCTATGAAGTTGAGCTTCTTCAAAAGGAATTTGAAAAAATATAAAAAGTTCTTTTATAATTTCAGAAACAACGCTTTCTCCAATCCAGCCCAATCCGAGCGAGGCAAGTGTTATACCAAGTTGTGTCGCAGATAAATATGCGTCTAAATGCTCAGTGATTCCTTTCGCAACCTTTGCTAAGTAACTGCCAGTGCGAATCCTTAATTCTAATTTTGAGCTTCGTATTTTTACAATAGAAAATTCAGCAGCTACAAAGAAGCCATTTAAAAATACCAGGAATAATGTTAATAGTATATTAAAAATCATTTCATTTACTTATTTTGTATAAAATCCAAGGAACAAAACTTGATTGTTTTGTCAAGATGATAGCTGTAATACCTGATAAACAACTCGTAAATCCGCATTAGTTCATCTTCGCTGATTTCAACAATCGCACATTCTTCAATTTCTAATTTAGACAGTTTAATTATTTTATCTATTACCTGCCTGTTTAGTGAAATTGAGCCACCATTCGTTTTTTCTTCTTTTCTATCTACATTTCCATTTTCGATATTAAATAAAACGTTTAATTTATTACTTTTCTCATTAATTTCAAAATCTTTTAAATCTAACATAAAGCCCAAATTCTTTGACAAGTGAATATTAAATGAAGTAAAAACCGTATAAGGGTTTACATCTGGTTCATTTAAAAGAGATATTGATTTTATTAAAAGTGAGAAAATATCGGTATTTGCGTCATTATCTTCAAGAGTTTTTGCTATTGCCTCAAGCAAAGAAAAACCAATAAATAAATTCTGATATGAATTTTTTAAATACGGAAAATTTTTTACAAATTCTGCCTGAGAAAGAAGATGAAGATTAGTTGAATTTTTTTTATAAAAAGAAACAGAGCAATAATTCAGTGGTTCAATAAAAGAAGCGAGTTTACTTTTTGAAGTTCTAACTCCTTTGGCAATAATGGATATTTTTCCATATTCCTTTGAGTAAATATGAGCAATTTTACTGGTGTCACCATATTTTAATGTTGATAGAACTACCGCTTCTGTAGTTACAAGCATTTTTATTATATCTTTACAATAAAAACAATTATAAACGAATTAGCAATGTAATTTATTTTGTTTTTTTTATCCTGTATTATTCATAAATTCAAAATAAACACATTATTCTTTCTTCCCAAGTTGCAATTGTGTAGGATTGTAAAACAAAGTATTTTTCAAAATTTCAAGTAAATTATTTAATATCAACTATTAATAAATAATATAATTGAATTTATGAATAATACAGGTTATAAAAATCAACTTTCAGGGTGCCTGACCAAATAAATAGTTATATAGCTGGAGTTCTAAAAATTGTTATTCTTAAACACGTATAAAGCAAATGCTTTATTTGAATTGAGATGGCTTCTTTTCACTTTCGTAAAGTTCCCCAAACTTTGCGAAAGTTTAAAAAGAAAGATATAGGACATCTTTATTCTCAAATAACTAATGACTGATGACCAATAACCTCTCAAAGAATATTTGCTAAATCCTTTACTATTCTTTAGGAAATAAATATACTAACTACATTATTTCTTTATTAAAGTCGGAGTTTTGCCCTTACAACTTTTTCCTAAATAATATAAATTGTATATTTCCAATAAATTTGCTAATTTGTAAAATTTTAAAGTTAAATTTATAAAAAAATGATAGAAAAACAGAAAACAATAAAACAAACAATTTCATTATCTGGAGTTGGACTTCATACAGGTAAC
>DAIOVK010000019.1:0-14886 GCA_036759045.1 Kapaibacterium sp. (SeqCode)
TATTTTATTGAAAATACAAACAACTTATTAAATGCAATTGAATTAGATATAAAGGATTTACCAACAGGTACGTATATAGTATCATTATCAACAAAATACAATACTGAAAGCAAATTAATTTCTGTAATAAAATAAATCAAAATATTATTTTCTGTCAAGTGACAAACAATTCATACATTTTGCATTTATCTCCTTCCCAAGTTCAACTTGGTAAAGAGAAGAAATTTAGAAATTAAAAAGATGAACTCCACTTGGGAATGTGGAGTCCATCAGAATAGAAATAAAATGTTAATAACTTTTTTTGTATAATTAATTATTTATAAATAATTTTGCAATAAGAACTTCTGCTGAGAATTCGTAGGTAGAAGTGAAAACTCTGAATTACGTAAATTTGATTTATTTGAAGAATATTTTAATTTTAAAAATAATATTTGTAAAGCCGATGGAAAGATGTCTGAAGAAAATAATATCTTTCAATAATAGTAAAAGTGTAAATAAAAGAGTTTTGAGCAAATATAACATATCCTGCATATGACTAATTATCCGACATCATTTATTTCTTATACTTGGGAAGACGACGAACACAAAAAGTGGGTTAAAGAACTTGCATCAAGACTTCGAGATGATGGAGTAAATGTAATACTTGATCAATGGGAAGTAATACCCGGCGACCAACTTCCTAGATTCATGGAAAATTCCATCAGTAAAGTTGACTATGTCTTAATTATTTGCACGCCAAAATATAAAATAAAATCAGATAACAGAGAAGGTGGGGTTGGTTATGAAGGAGATATTATTACTGGTGAAGTTTTTCAAAAACAGAATAACAGAAAATTTATCCCAATTTTAAAAAAAGGAAATTGGAAAGAATCTTCTCCTACATTTATTATGGGAAAATACTATGTTGATTTAAGAAATATTACAGACTTTGAAAGTAATTACAATGATTTAATTACTACAATTTTAAATAGAAGGGAGGTTGCACCGCCAATTGGACAGTATCAACAATCAAAGTCAACTATGCAAGTTTTCAAAGAAGATGAACATTCCATTATGCCAGAAATTAAAATAAAGGGAATACTTGTTGATGAAATTGGTAAACCATTAAATGATGGTACTCAAGGAAGTTCATTGTATCGTATTCCTTTTGAATTAAATATGCGACCAGACAATCTATGGGCAGAATTATTCCGGTATACTTGGGACTTACCACCTCAATGTACAACGGGACATAGACCTGGTATCGGTTTTGTAAGTGGAAATAAAATAATACTTGAAAAAACCAAGATAGAAGAAGTAAAGGAAATCCATAAAAACACTTTAAAACTTGTTGTCGAAACTGTAAATAAGCAATATACAGAAATAAAACTTAAAGAAAAGATAAAAAAAGAAAAAGAAGAACAAGAAAGAATTAGACAACACCAAAAAATAATGAATATCGCGAATGATATAAAATTTTAAAAAAACAACTGGTAGTAGCAAATATTAACTATTGCTAGTATCGTTCTGTTTATTTGTATTTTTTTTCCTAAAGTCAGAAGTTCCTGCTGACTTTGCTAATTTGCAGTCAAAAAAAACTTCTGTCTGCACAAAATTATATCGTGAAATATTCTGAACTATGATTTATCTGATTTATTTGATTAAGAAATGATTTTCTTTCTTTTATTTCTAGAAGTCAGAACCTTGATTAAAGGATTACAGGTTTTCTTGATTAATAAAAAAAGAATAATCAGGAAATCTTTAAATCCTTTTAATCAAGGTTCAAAGGAATTAATCATCTTCATCAAATAAATCACAAAAATCACAGTTCAAAGACAAAAGAATATTGTAAAAAAAAGCAACATAGTTTCGTCATCGTAATAGCAATGAAAACACATACGAAAAAATCTCGTAGAGATGAGAACACTCCTACGGAGTTCATTCGTTCTTTGTTTTTCCTTTGCTATTAAGATAACACATCTACGATGTTTTTTCCTTTCCTCTCCTTCCAATATGCAATTTATCAAGTCATGCTATCAACTTATTGTTCGTATAACTGAAAATATAACATATTAGCATAACTCTTAATCATCGAAATTTGGTTTCCGTTTTTCTTTAAATGCCTTTATTCCTTCTACATAATCGTTGCTATCATAAACTTTTCTTCTCAATCCCTGAATTCTTTCAAATGTCTCTGGACTTAACGCCTGCGAACTGCTAAGAATCCTTAATTGTTCCTTAATAACAGCAATGCTTAAAGGAGAATTCTGCTTAATTAGATTAGCAGTGAACATCGTAAATTCCTCAAGCTCTTCGATATTAGGAACATAGTGGTTTAATATCCCGTGATGCTTTGCCTGAAGTGCATTAATAGGCAAAGCAGTAAAAAACATTTCTTTTGCTAAATGTGTACCAGCCATACTTATAAAGTGCATAATTCCACTTGGATTGTATGGAACACCGATTTTTGCTGGTGTGATTGCAAAAGATGCCGTATGAGTACCGATTAATATATCGCAACAAAAAGCTAAATCGCAGGCACCACCCCAAACGCTTCCTTCTATCATTGCAATCACTGGAGCAGGAAAATCCTGAACTGCTCTTAAAGTAACTTCTAAAGGGTCATTGTATGAAAGTGGGTCGCGTCCCGGGTCTGGTAAATCATTAATGTCGAAGCCAGATGACCAAACCCTCGCTCCTCGTTTAGCCCTAATGATTACTACTCTTGCTTTTTCACGCTTTAGCTCTTCCAAAGCATCAATAAATTCTAATAACAATTGCTTGGATAAGCAATTACGCTTTTCATCATTGTTAAAAGTTATTGTCCCGATTTTGTCCTTAAATTCTTTTAAGATTAATCCCATAATTTTTATTTATTTAATTGATTAAGATGTTTTTATTTCTAACGTTTTGAAAAATTTTAAGATTTATTTTTTCAAAAATAATCAAAAAAATAGCAAAGATATAATTAAAAAAGATTAATAATGAACCCCTTATAAATGAAGACCTTTATTTAAAGAGTGATGACATAACTAAAAGCTTCATTTTGAACCCCCTAATAAATGAAGACTTTTATTTTAAATGGAAATGACATAAGGACTTATGAAAAATATAAAGTCAAAATCCCCCCTACCTCCCTTTTTCAAAGGGGGGAGAAGAATTTTCTTTTTAATTCCCCCCTTTGAAAAGGGTAGTAGGTGGGATTTCTTAGTGCTGTTCTGTGTTTCATTGGTTTTGCAAAAAAGATTTCATTGGTAAGCGCAGCAAAGAATCTCACAAGTCATTGCTATCACAGAGTTTGAGATTCCTCACTTCTTTTCGTAATGGCACCTTTTCTGGGTAATATGTGCAATTGTTCTTTACGAAGCAATTCTCCTAATTCTTTTATTTTAGTTATAGAATCAAGAGTTCAGAATTAACAATAAAAACTTTTATCAATAAATAATTCTTTTTGTTTTATTAAAATTTTTGTATTTTATTTTGTTAGTTGATACAATCTTGAAATAAAAGTTCTTATACATAAATATTTTATAACAATTTTCAAGGAGTAGTGTAATGAAAAAAGCAATTCTACTTATTTTCTTACTTACTGTTTTGTTTAGCTCAACAAACGCGCAACAGCAGCAAATTATTGCTTTGCAGGTTGGTGAGGAAGTTACTTTCTTTAACAACCTTGATTCTGCTATTATTGCAGCTCCCCAAGGTGCAGAGATTTATCTGCCCCCCGGTATATTCCAGCATAACACCAACCTTTTAATTGATAAAAGATTGAATATATACGGAGTTGGGCATTATCTCGTCTCGACTTATACTATGATGAGAACTGTGATTGCAGGAGATATAAAATATGTAACAGGTTCAGATTCTTCAGTAATTGCCGGAGTATATTGCGACAATATTTCCTTCGGCACATCAGCGGCTGACGATGCTCTATCTAATATTCTTATTCAAAGATGCAACGCTAATAATATTAATTTAGGACTTAGCACAAATCCTCCTGTTTCTTCAAGCATTTTCATTCAGGAATGTGTAGTTAGGGGCTCTCTAAATGGTTATAATGCTGAAAACTGTGTTATATCAAAAAGTATTTTTAATAATACTGTTTATTCTTTTAGCTACCTTTCTGTTTCAAATTCAGTTTTTCTGGGTAATTACTATATTTACTATAATCAGTATTATTGTCCAATTTATAGTGTAAATAGTTCATTAATTCAGAATAATATATTTAAGTATTCAGGAAATCAGGCAATACATACTTCTGTAACAAATTCTGCTTTTTTAAATAATCTTTTTGTTCAAAACCTAACTAATTTTTCTGGCAATTCCAATGTTAATAATATTGTCAGTGTTTCAACTTCACTTATTTTTGTAAATCAATCCGGAACAACTTTTAGTTATGACCATAATTACCATTTAGTTGACGATTCTCCCGGAAAAAATGCCGGCAATGACGGCACCGATATCGGTATTTATGGCACAGATGAACCCTACAAAGAACTCGGCATTCCTTTCACCCCTCGAATAATGGAATTCAAACTAAGACCCCAAGGAAATACAATCCAATTAAATACAAGCGTAGAAGCCCAAGAAAGATAGTTCTAATGATTAATGATTAATGATTAATGATATTTGTTATTTACGAGCTCTAATTTTTCATTTATTTTATAACTTTCTGAAAAGTAGTGATAACAATTAATTATGAGATTTTTCGCTGAGCATAAAATGACAATATTTAGAACTCCAAATTAAAAAAAAGTAAAAAATTTTATTATTTTAAAAAAAGGAATAATCCGATGAAAAAATTATTATTACCATTAGTATTGCTTGCAATCGTTACAATATCAACGTTACAGGCACAGCAGCAGCAAATCATCGCCCTTCAAGTTGGCGATGAAGTAAGTTTTTTTAGCAATTTAGATTCAGCAATTATAGCCGCTCCGGCTGGAGCCGAAATATATTTACCACCCGGCACTTTTGCCCATAATCCGACTCTTTTAATTGATAAAAAAATTAATATTTATGGAGTTGGGCATTATATAGTATCTACATACACAATGATGAGAACAGTTATTACTGGAAATATTTGTTTTGTTACCGGTGCCGATTCTTCTGTCCTTGCCGGTGTTTATTGCGATAATATTTCTTTGGGCAATTCTTCAAGCAATGATGGACTTGCAAATATTCTCATTCAAAGATGTAATATAGGAACATTATCTCTTGGTAACAATAATTCAGAGCCAATTTCATCAAGTATTTTTATAATGGAGTCTGTTATCCGTGGTGCAGTCAATGGATATAATGCTGTAAACTGTATTTTTTCAAAATGTATATTCAATTCTACTGTTACAACTTTTAGTTATCTTACAGTTTCAAATTCAATATTTTTAGATTATTATTATTTTGGCTATTATGAGCAATTTTGCCCAATATATTCAGTAAGTAATTCACTAATACAAAGTAGTATTTTCCATAGAAGTTTTCCAGATGGTTTTAGATATGTAACAAACTCTGCTTTTTATAATAATATTTTTATCTATAATATCACAGCAGCCCAATGGGGTGAAAATGCCTATTCTAATAATTTGGTAGGTATTAGCACATCAAATATTTTTGTTAATCACCCAAGTAATTCATACACATTCAGTTATAACAGTGATTATCATCTTAAAGATATTTCGCCGGGTAAAAATGCCGGATACGATGGGACTGATATTGGCATTTACGGAACAAATCAGCCCTACAAAGAAAATGCTGTTCCATTTACTCCAAGAATTTTGCAATTTATGCTCACTCCGGAAGGAAATACTATTAATTTAAATACAAGCGTTGAAGCGCAACAACGATAAATAATTAAGGAGATTATTATGAAAAAAATTATTTTACTGTTGTTGCTATTTGCTGCTCCAATGCTTGCTCAGGTTAATACAATAAACCATTATGAGTATTGGATTGACAGCGACTACGACAACAGAGTATCGGTAAATATAGCAAATCCGGATACAGCTTTTAATCTTAATGAAACAATTTCATTAACAGGGTATCCTACTGGATTTCATATCTTAAACCTTCGTTTTAAAGATAGTAAAGGTGTTTGGAGCTATCCGCTTGCATATACTTTCTATAAGTATTCCGGGGTTAATAATAAAATTGTATATTATGAATACTGGATTGATGACGATTTTCAAAATAGAGTTTCTGCATCACTTACTCCAAGCGATTCTTTCAATCTAATAGCAGAAATTCCAATTCAGGATTTAAGCAATGGCTTTCATACATTTAGCTTGCGTTTCCGCGATTTAGCTGATGTATGGACGAGTTTGCAAACTGTTGCTTTTTATAAGTTTTCTGCTAATGAAAATAATAAAATTGTGGAATATGAGTACTGGTTCGATGGTGATTATTTTAACAAAAAAGTTGGCTTCGTAGAGCCAATCAGGAAGTATAACCTGATTACCAATATTCCTATTGACAATTTGAGCAAAGGGATACACTCTTTTCAAATCAGATTTAAAGATATAGCAGATGGTTGGAGCTATATTGTTAAGGAAAACTTCTTTAAATTATCATCAGGATTTGACAATTCAGTAACACTTTATCGTTACTGGTTCGATAACAATGATGAAGATATAACGACAGTAGAACTTACAACGCCAACCCAAATGCTTGAACTACTTCGAGATTTGATTGTTCCTGAATTTGAGCCGAATTCAGTTCATATTTTTAATATGCAGTATCAGGATAAAATTGGGTATTGGAGCCATGTTACCCGAGATACTTTTAGGTATGAAACCGGATTGGTAACTCTTGATGCTCCGGATTTAATTCTTCCTACAAATAATTTATTAAATGTTCCGCTTTATCCGATTTTCAGGTGGACAGCAAGCAATGCTCAGGATAATTATATTTTGCAAATTGCTACTGATGCTGAATTCCTGAATATAGCACAGGAAAATTTTGTTACCGATTCAAATTTCGTATTGCGAAACAGCTTAGCAACAAGTACGCTTTATTACTGGCGTGTGCGGGCAAAATGCAATGAATTTTTGAGCGACTGGTCTGACGTTAGGACTTTCACAACAACAGATGAACTTTACTTGGAAACTCCGGAATTAATTATACCGGTTGCAAATGCAGAAGAGGTTCCGGTTCATCTTATGTTTAGATGGACTTCGGTTCCGGGTGGAATTACTTATTCTTTGCAGATTGCAACTGATTCAAGCTTTGGAGATATAGTATTAAACGAATTAGAGCTAACAAACAACTATTTCCAAAATGCCGCTCCATTTGATTACTGGACAAAATACTACTGGCGTGTAAATGCTGTAAATGGTCCTTATTCAAGTGACTGGAGTGAAGTTAGAACGTTTAAGACAATTAATGTTCCAATATCAGCACCAAATCTTATTTCACCAGCAATAGCAGCGGTTTTAACTACTCCGGTAGTTAATTTTTCCTGGGCTGGTGATGAATTTACAGAGTATTATCGCTTACAGGTTTCTCCAAGCAGTTATTTTTCCACTCCTGTAATCAATATCGTAACAAATGAAACATCGTATCAGACCAATGAACTTATTCCAAATACCCAATATTACTGGCGAGTTATTGGCTATGCAAGTGAAAACAATTATGCAACGAGCAGCGTTTGGAATTTTATAACTTCATTGCCACAGGTAGTTTTAAACGCTCCAGCTAATAATTCTACTTGCATCCCGATTCGCCCAACACTAACTTGGGGAGCAATTCCGGGGCAGCAGAACTATCAGTTAGAAATAGCTACTGATTTAGAATTTACCAATATTCTTTATACTGCAAATCCAACATCAAACACTCATCAGATTCCTCTAAGTTCAGTTTTAGATAACTTTAGTCAGTATTATTGGAGAGTGTGTGCAGTTAGAGGTGGAAATTATGGTGCGTGGTCAGAAATATTCACTTTTAAAACAAGTTCAGATAAACCAGAACTATTAAGTCCTATCAATCTTGCAACTTCACAAAACGTTGAACTTACTTTGGATTGGGACGATTTAACAAACGTAGAGCAGTATTTAGTTCAGCTTTCTACAAACTCAAATTTTTCCAACATTTTAATTTTGAATGATTATGTTGCTGAAAGCAGTATTTTTGTTGATGAGTTAAATGTCAATACTTATTATTACTGGCGAGTTGCAGCTGTAGAGGAGGATTGTCAGGGACCCTGGTCATCTGTATTCAGATTTAGAACTACTGCCGTTATAGGTTTCAACTATACAACAAACTGGAATCAGCATAATTTCGGTGATACTGAAATCGGTGATTCAAAGCAGTATCCTTTTAACATTACAAATGAAGGGACATTGCCAATTACGCTTAATAGCGTTACGTTTGCGAGCGTAAATTTCCATTTCCTTAATGCAGTGGAATTTCCAGTAACTCTTCAAATTGGCGAATCATTTTTAAATCCTGTTGTCTTTGAACCACTTTTTATTCAGCCATACACAGAAACATTTACTGTTAATTTTGAGCAGTATGGTGATTTCGTCTGGAATGTATCGGGAAATGGTTATATCGAGTCTATTCCACCAGTTCTCAGCTTTGTGGAAAATGAACTTTATCTGGGAACACGTGGTGTATATCCCCAAACAGGACCAGTCAACGAAATTTTCGATTATCAGGTTGTTTATTCTGATGAGGATAATAATATGCCTTATTCAGGATATCCAAAAGTTCTTATTGACTTCAACGGCAATGGAAATTTCAATGATGCTGAGGATATGGAAGAAACAATGTATGAACTTGACCCTAATGAACAGGATTATGTAACTGGAAAGGTATATACATTTTCAACAAACTACGTAATTGAGCGGACAATGGGTTATAAGTTCATTGCTAAAGACAGCACAGGAAACTGGGCAACAGGTGCAGCCACTGCTTATAAGAGCGGACCTACAATTTCCAATAATTTCCTTGATTTGCTTTTATATGCAAACGATATTACTTTTTCAAAAATAAATCCTTATGTAGGAGAGCAAATCACTATATCAGCAAAAATCAGGAACATTTCCGATTACCCGGCAAATAATTTTAACGTCCGATTTTATAATGACGAAATTTTAATTGGAGAAACCTTTATCAATGTGTTAAATCCAAATTCAAATATTAATTTAGAAGTAAATTACGCTTTTGACGAAGAAGGATTTTATCCGATAAAGGTGTTTATTGATGAAGATAACGCATTAGGTGAGCAAAATAGAATTAATAATTTTGCAACCCGACCTGTTATTGCTGGAAATTACAATCCTCCCGGTGGAATTACAGTTACAACAAATATCAATCCTAGAGTAACCCCGGGTGGCTACCCAAGAAAAGTATCTTATTCCGGTTATGCCGAATACTACGATGTCTTCGACCCTGAAACCAAAGTATCCGGCGCAGAGGTAACAGCTACCTGCATTGAAACCGGTCAGACAAAAATCTGCTATACAAACGCCAATGGTTACTTTTCAACTATGTTTGATGCTCCTTTTACAATGGGAACATATCATATTGAAGGTGTTATTACTGATTTTACATTAATTGAAGACATTGCAGTTGATACATTTATTGTATGGCGTGATACAGTAGCCCCACCAACTCCAAAACCGGATTTATGGGTTAGCTTATCACGAACAAGTTATGATTGTGCAATAATTAATGAAGAACTTGATTACAGATTGATTTATGGCAACGCCGGCGATGAAACTGCTTATGATGTATTTATGCACGTTCTTGCTGAGTACGGCACCATATACAGCATAGCTTTTGATTCAATCCCACCGGGGAAAAAAGACACTTTGTTCTTTAATTATTCATTTGCTCAAACAGGCACATATCCTGTTTATGCGCAAATAGACCCACTTGGAATGATTTCAGAATATTACAAACAAAATAATAATTCTACATTAAATCAGAAAATATTTGGGCCGTTGCCGGATTTAATTCCTATATTTTATTCTTGGCCCAGCAACTATCCAAATCCATATCCAAGTAAGCAATACAATTTTGTATTTAGATTCTCAAATTTAAGTTGTCCTCCGTCTCCAGCAACATTTGCTATAATTGAGGATATTCAGGACGGAATAGTATTGCAAATTGATACAATTTTTGTTCCAGCTGTGCCAAGCAATTATCCCGGTAATTCTTACCGTCAGGCAACACTTAATAATTTTGCTTTTACTACTACGGGCTGGCATACTTTGAGAATTACCGTAAATCCCGATTATGATTTCGATGAACTTGATTTTTCAAACAACGTTGCAACCAAGCAATTTTTGGTTAACGAGGCAAAAGCAGATTTGGATATTAAGGAATTTTTGATTTCAGATTATAATCCGATTTATCCCGGCGGAAATGTCCAGTTTATTGCCAGAATAAAAAATATAGGTACTATTGCTGCAGAAGATTTTGCTGTAAGATATTATATCGGATATGAAATGCTTGGCGATAGTATTATTGTATCATCTCTCGGTCCGGGAGAAACGATAGACGTTTACTCTCCAATTTGGGAAGTTCTTGATTGCGGACATCGGCTCGACATAAAAGTTGATGAATACAATAAAATTTTAGAATACAATAAGACAAATAACTTTTTCAATAAAATGATTGGAAAAGAATTTGATATATATTTCCGTGGTCCTTATGGCTCATTGGTTAAGCATCTGACTATTTCCAAACCAATTGGAAGCGTTGCAGATATTAACCCGGTAGCACTAAACAGAGGGCGATTCGATGCTTATAATGTTCCGGTAGCTTTCGGAACTCCGATTTTTTCAATGCGAAATGTTGATTATTTCCAACACGATAATGGTGCTGTAAATCTATCAGTTCCATTTAATTGCGATGAAATTGGTTCTTTCGTTATTCCAGTAAATATTGATATGGACGAAAATGGAAATTCAAATACCTGTGAAATTGACGAAGATAATAATACTGCATGGCTAACAATTAACGTTTATCAGTCGGATACAGTAAATTATCCCGACCTGCTCGTTCATTCAGAACACATAAATCCATCAAATCTGAATCCCGACCCGAATGAAGAAATTGATTTATACACTTCATTTAAAAACATTGGTGAAAGTGCAGCAGTTAATTTCTCAGTAGATTTCTATATGAACAGCGAGCATCAGGGCGACAGAGTGATATATCCTAATTTGGGAGTTAATCAACAAACTTCTGTCGGCTGCAATAGTCCCTGGTCTTCTAATCAAATCGGAGCTCACATAGTTCGTGTAAAATTAAATGAAGACGGAGCTATTTTGGAATCGAACTATCTGAACAATGAAGCAAGTCGTGCTGTGATTGTTGGTTCGGCTCCGGACTACAAATTTGCAAGCTACGATAATAATTCTAACAATGAAATTCGCGGTTTGCTTTTTGAAGATTTGGAATATCCTTATACTATTAATGTTGGTAATGCTTACCAAATAACAGCGAAAATCATTAATGGAGGCAGAACCAATGCTACTTCTACTGTTCAGTTTATTCTAATAACTGACGATGGTGAATCTATTATCGAATCAGTCGATATTAACACTGCACCAAATGAAGAGTTGTCATTAAGCATTTCCTGGCTTGCTTCGTCTCATTTTGGACAAATAAAATGTGCAATAGTAAACAGCTACCCACAGGATTATAACATTTTAAACAACGAAACTTCGTTTGAATTTGGTAAGCGATTTGAAGAGGATTTGAACGTAACAGTTACTGCAAGCAGCTTTACGCTTAATCCCGGCGAAACTGTAAATCTATCCGCAGAAGCAACAGGTGGCTCTGGCATTTATACTTATAACTGGACTTCTAATCCACCCATCTTTTCTTCAAATGTTCAGTATTTGAATGCGGAACTTTACCAAACAACCGTTTTTTACTTTGAATTAAATGATTTATATACTTCGGTTTACGATACTTTAACAATAACAGTAATTATTGAATCGCTTGATGCACCAATTCTAATTTCGCCGGCTAATAATATTACTGGAATACAAAACAAGCCAACATTAGAGTGGAGTTCTGTGCTTGGTGCAACTCACTACACAATGCAGGTTGCAAGTGATGAAAACTTTACAAATATTGTTGCCGAGCATAACGTTTCAACAACTTCAAAACAGCTTTCTGCATTGAGTTACTTAACACAGTACTTTTGGAGAGTGAGAGCAGTAGCAGGAACAGATGACCCAGTCCTTAGCAGTTGGAGTCAGGTTTGGAACTTTACAACTGAAGAGCTTTTAATCTCAGCACCATTGCTTTCTTTACCAGCTGACAATGCAACAAATGTTTCAATCAATCCTTTATTTGTCTGGAATTATGCAACAAATGCAAATCGTTATTATTTGCAGGTTGCCCTTGATGAGAATTTCAACAATATTGTGATACAGCAAAACAATTTGCAAACGATGACTTACAATGCCGCGAACCTGCAATACTTAACTTCGTATTACTGGCGTGTAAATGCATCAAATGGGGCATTTATAAGTAACTGGAGCGAAGTCAGACAATTTACTACAATTGGCGTTCCTGTTGCACCACCAGTGCTAATATCACCAAATAATAATTCTGTAATGCAAAGTATGAATGTTCAGTTTGTTTGGTCTGGTGGAGTTAATACCAATTATTATCGTTTGCAGATTTCTACAACCGGATATTTCAGCAATCCGCTTGTTAACGTTTTACTTTACGATACTACTTATTCAACAAGCGACCTTGCAAGCAATACTCAGTATTTCTGGCGGGTTGTGGGTTTCGACAATGAAGTAAATTATGCAACGAGTATTACACGCACTTTCTACACTCCGCTAAGTCAAATCACTTTGCTTTCACCTGAAAACAATTCTACTTGCGTTAGCTTGCTGCCCAAATTCCAGTGGGGAGCAACTTCCGGTTTGCAGCAATATCAGTTCCAATTAGCAAGTGATGAGAATTTTAGCAGCATTATTCATAGTAAAAATCTAACTAATTCCCAGTATAATTTACCGATGAGCGTTGAATTAGCTAATTTTACTCAGTATTTCTGGCGTGTTCGCACTTATCGCGGTTCTGCTTACGGACTCTGGTCAGATGTGCTTGCATTTACTACTTCAGTAAATAGTCCAACTCTTTTAAGTCCATTAAATAATTCAAATTATCAAAATATTGAACTTGCTTTAAAATGGAATCCGTTACCAAACGTGCCTCAATACTCATTGCAGGTATGCACTAATGCTAATTTCTTTGGCACTTTACTAATAAATGCGATTGTTAGTGATACAAGCTACGGATTAGCCGGCTTATTGCTTTCAACGAATTATTACTGGAGAGTAGCTGGGGTGCTTAATGAATGTGTTGGGGAATGGTCTTCTACATTCAAATTCAAGACTACACCAATTGTAGGGGTAAACTTTACTACAAACTGGAATCAGTGGAATTTCGGAAATGTTGCGTTAGGAGCAACAGCACAAAAGCAGTTTATATTGACAAATGCTGGAACTGAACCGGTTGTTATTACAAATATCAGTTTTGCAAGTACGAATTTCCATTTATTGAATCAGGTAGAATATCCATATATAGTTGCACCAAATACAGCATTTTCAAATTATATTGTATTTGAGCCGCAAGCTATTCAGCCATTCAATGAAGCATTTACAATTTCAATAGAAGGTTTGACAGATTTTGACTACACTGTAATTGGAAATGGATATGTGGTTTCTACTCCGCCTGTTCTGTCATTTATTCAAGATGAAAACTATGAAGGGGAAAGAGGAGTAAATCCTCAATATGGTCCTACTAATTCTTTCTTTGAATATAAAATTACGTATTCAGATGCAGACAATAATCGTCCATATTATGGTTATCCCAAGGTTTTGATAGACGTAAACGGAGATGGCAATTTCAATGGAACGAGCGATATTGAAATTGAAATGTCTGAAAGCGATTTGAGTGATAATAATTTTATTGATGGAAAAGAATACACATTTTCATTTAACTTCGGAAATGAGGGCGTAAAAGGTTATAAGTTCATTGCAAAAGACAGCACTGGAAACTGGGCAACTGGTTCTCCGACCAATTATAAGCAAGGTCCAACAGTTTCCAATAATCTCCTTGACCTTTGTATTTATGCAAACGACATTACTTTTTCAAAGATGCACCCAATAGTAGGGGAACAAATAACGATTTCAGCGAGAGTGCGTAATCTTTCCGATTATCCTGCTAGCAACGTTTCAGTTCGGTTTTATCAGGAAGATTCGTTAATAGCAGACGTTGTTATTCCTAATATAGCGGGTGTAAATATTCAAAATACACATATTCAAACAGTTAGCATTGTTCATACTTTTGCCCAAGATGAGTTCTTCCCAATAAAAGTATTTATTGATGAAGCAAACGTTTTGGGAGAGCAAAACAGGATTAACAATTTTGCAAATCGTCCTGTGCTAGTTGGTAATTATGTGATACCGGGTGGCATTGAAGTAGTAACAAATATAAATCCAAGAGTATCGCCGGGCTGCTGGCCTCATACCGTATCATATTCTGGTCAGGCAAATTACTATGACGTTTTCGACCCAGACACTAAAGTCGCCGGTGCCGAAGTCCGCGCTACTTTAGTTGAAACAGGTGAATCGAAGGTATTTTACACAAATGCTAACGGACATTTTTCAACTTTCTTCTATACACCCTGCACAATGCAGACTTATCACATCGTTGGCGAAATAACTGACTTCACTTTAATTTCAGATATACCGGTTGATACTTTTGTAGTATGGAGAGAAGAAATAGTTGTTCCACCTCCGCCGCCACCAAAGCCAGATTTATGGACTACAGTCCAAAGAGTTGGTGATGGCTGTATCGTTATTGACGAAGAAAATGTATATCGGGTTATTTATGGTAACAGAGATACAATTAAAGCAGAAGATGTTTATT
>DAIOVK010000020.1:0-8753 GCA_036759045.1 Kapaibacterium sp. (SeqCode)
TAATCGCCAGCATTACCGCCATAATGTAAAAGCGGACAACAATTTTAGATTCGTGCCAGCCGGATTTTTCAAAATGATGGTGAAGAGGGGCAATTTTGAATATTCGCCTTCCTTCGCCGTATTTTTTCTTTGTATATTTGAAATAAGTTACCTGAATTACTACTGAAATAGTTTCAGCAAAGAAAATGCCTCCGAGAATCGGAAGTAAAAATTCTTTTTTAATTAAAATGCAAAGTGTTCCCAAAGCACCACCAAGAGCAAGTGAGCCGGTATCTCCCATAAAAACCTGAGCCGGATAAGAATTAAACCAAAGGAAACCAAGCGCAGCCCCAACGAGCGAAGCACAGAATATTGTCAATTCTCCACTACCCTGCAAATACATAATTGATAAATACGAAGAAAATTGAACATTTCCGCTTACATAACTTATTAAAGCAAGGGCAAGAGTTGCTATTCCGACTGTCCCTATTGCTAAGCCATCTAAGCCATCTGTTAAATTTACTGCATTTGAAGTATAAGTAATTATAAAAACAGCTACAGGAATATACAGCAAGTCGAAATTAAAATTAATATTTTTAGCAAAGGGTACTGTAGTTAATGTTTTTATACTATCAAATGTTGAAGAAAAAAGGTCTGGAAAAAAATAAATAGTGGAAGCAACAATAAGCCCGATTCCAATTTGTCCGAATAGTTTATATCTTGCAATTAAGCCCTTAGGCAGTTTTTTTATGACTTTTAAATAATCATCAAGGAAGCCGACTGCTCCAAGCCATGAGGTAGCTAAAAGGATTAGAATCACATAAATATTAGCAATATCAGCCCAAAGTAAAGTTGGCAAAAGTAAAGCTAAAAGCACAATAATTCCACCCATAGTCGGTGTACCTGCTTTTGTAGAATGATTCCCAACACCTTCCAATTCTAATTTTGCACGTTCTCCTATTTGCTTATTCCTTAAATATTTTATAATTTTCGGACCGAAGAAAAAGCAGATAATAAGAGCAGTAATCGCTGCAGCTGCAGAGCGGAATGTAATATACTGGAATACTCCGAACCCTGGCGGCGAAAAAAGTTCTTTAATCCAAAGAGCTAAATAGTATAACATATTTTTTTATTTTTTTATTTCTAAAATTATTTCTTCAAGTTTCATTCCACGCGAACCCTTTACAAGCAAGATGTCATTTTCTAGTATCGTTTTTTTAAGTTCGTTTATAAGTATTGATTTGTCATTAAAATAATGTAAAGACTTATAAAAATTTTCCTGATTAAAATAGTTTTCACGGTTAAAGACTTCACCAAATTGCTTGCCGTAAATAAATACAATGTTAGCAGATTTAGCCGCTTTGTGAATAATCTCCTTATGTTCGTTAAAGGCAGCTTCGCCAAGTTCAAGCATATCGCCAAGAACAGCTATTTTTTTACCGGTGCATTTCATTTCAAATAAGGTATTTAGAGCATTTTCCATTGAATTTGGATTTGCATTGTAGCAATCATTTATAATAATGTTGCTACCGATTTGCTCGAAAAGCAGCCGTCCATAACTATTGCTTGAATCAGCTTCAAAAGTAGAAAGCCCTTTTTCAATATTTTCTTTGCTAATTCCAAAATGAATAGCAACAGCAGTAGAAGCAATTGCACTTAGTCCGAAACTTTTGCCTTGTGGCTGTAATTTTGCTTGAATTGTGAAATTTTCTACTTGGAAAGAAAGAGAAGGATGAAGTTGCTCATCTAAAACTATTTTTGAATTAATATTTGCATTTTCGTCAGTACCAAAGCTAATATATTTATCTAAAATACGTGAATATTTCCTTAAACGTTCATCATCAAAATTAAGGAAAGCTACTCCTTCGTGCTTTTTCAAATATCCGAACAAATATGTTTCTTCAAGTTCCACTCCGTCTAAATCAATCAGTTTTTCAAGATGCTCTTTCCCTATATTTGTAATTATGCCGTGAGTAGGGACAAGCATTCGGGAAAGAATGTCAATTTCGCCCGGTTCATTTGTTCCGATTTCTATTACTGCAACCTGATGTTCTTCGTTTATTTCAAGAAGCATCATTGGAACGCCGATTTGGTTATTGAAATTCTTGCTGGTTTTCAGGACATTATATTGAGTAGAAAGAAGATGGGCGATAAAATCCTTTGTGGTTGTTTTGCCATTTGAGCCGGCAACAGCAATGATTGGAATATCGAAACGAAGTCGGTGGAACTGGGCAATTTCACCAAAAGCTTTTATTGTATTTTCAACAACAATGAACGGCTTGTTAGGATAATCATTTATATTTCTATTGAACCATTCTTTTTCAACAACACAAGCAGCACATTTTTTTTCGAATACTTCTTCTACTTTGGTATGAGCATCAAAGTTTTCGCCTTTTATGCAAACAAATAAATTCTCTGAATTTAATGTTCGTGAATCGATGGAAACTCCGCTTGCATACCAATTTTCCGGTATGTTGAAAAAAGAATTTTCTCCAAAAATGTATTCTAAATCTTTTTTCGATAAGGAAATAAAATTACTCACAATGTTTTCCAATTTTTAATAAAAATTAAAATTCAAAGTTAAGAAATAGATTAATAAAAATATACTTTTTTGTTAAAAAAAATTTTTATAAATTTGTTAATAAAAAAAAGCATAAAGATGAAGCTAAATAAAATATACGAAGAACTATTAGATACTGCAAAAAATCTTGGAATAACTGTTAGAAAAGACAAAGGTCATTTCAAAACAGGATTCTGCACTATAGATAAGCAGGAATTAATCGTAATCAACCGTTCTGCTCCATTGGAACAGTGCGTTACAGTCCTTTCAAGATGTTTATCTCAACATTCAAATAATATTTATTTAAAGCCAGCCGTTCGCGATTTCATTGAAAATGAAGTAAGAAGAAATTAATATTAAAGCACAAGAGTTTATTTATTTTTTTGCTTTTATTTTAGCAATTCTTTCATTGACTTCAGAACTCTTGATTTTTCGTAATATTTCATTCCTTAATCTTGAAATTATGATTGCTTTGTTAAATCCAACAATTCCTTGCTAACACAGAGCTATAGATTCTTAGATATGCTACCAATGACATCGCTATTTTTACCCTACAAAACCTTCGGAAGGTTATTCTTTAAAATTGAGATTCTTCACTTCGTTGCCAATAACATCTTTTCTTGTCATTCTGACATTCGTCAGAATGACATATTTAGTGATGTCATCTCGATTATAATAAAGCATTTGCTTTATCTAAGGGCGCAGAATGAAAATTTTTAGAATTTCTCTTAAGTTATAATTGAAAAGAAGCACCAATTTTGAAAGCTCGCTGTGGCATTGGATAATTTTTAATTATTTCATATTTCTCGTTGAAAATGTTTAGTGCTTCTGTCCGCAACTCAATTGTGTATTCGCCTAATGTAATTGTCTTTGAAAAGAATAGATTTGTAATAAAATTCGATGGAATTACAGATTCCTTAGAATTGTCTGCGATTGAATAAACAAAACTGGTATAGTTAAGCAAAACTCCAAGATAATATTCCTCAATATTAAAAACACAATTAACATTCAATAGTTCTTTGGGAGTATAAACAATTTGCCTGCCTTTTAATATAGAATTTTCACTTTCATCAGTTGTAGTTTGCAAAGTATATGCAATTTTCAAATCTATAAAATCGAAAATAGAATCATTTGAAACAGCAAATTCAATACCTTTAGATATTGCCTCCTTAATATTCATCGCCTCCCAGGTTATTGGGCTTGTTGCTGTAGAAACAATTAAATCGTTTGTTATTATATTAAATACATCTAAACCGACTTTAAAACCGAATACTTTTGAATTTGCACCAATATTAAAGGAAGTGGATTTTTCTGCTTTCAAATTTGTTGAGCCATAATTCAAATAATACATTTCATTAAAACTTGGAGTGCGGTAATTGCTTGAAACTGTAAATTTCAACTCTAAAGGAAAATTATTCGCAGAAATCAAAGCACCAAGCATCGGCGAAAAAGAAGGAGAAAATTTTTCAACCCCATCAACTCGAAATCCGGTAAAAGCATTGCTCGTAAGTAATTCAGTATTATATATTTGAAAATCGTAATTCGAATAAAAACCAATAGTATTCCTTTTAATGTAATCGCCGACATTTTTCTGTAGCATATTTCCCCGCAAATCAGAAAAAGTACCTTCAAAACCAACCTGCAAATTTGATTTTTTCTTTAAAAGATTAAAACTTAAATTAAATTTAACATCTCTGCTGGTGAAGTCAGTTTTTTTTATTTTACTTGTAAATTTATCCAAATCAACGAAGTTGAAATTTGAGAGTTTGCCATAAACTGAAAAAGAAAGATTGCTCATTTCTGAAAGAAAATAAGAATACTTCAATGAACTTAATAAATCTTTTTCCTTTAGCCGTGCAACAGAATTTTCGATTGATCCCTGGACAACTGCACCTGGCGAGCCACGTTCAGAACTTCTAATCAGAATAAATCCATTTAGTTCGGAATTATCAAAAGTAGCATTAGCATTTAAGCCACCTGAAATATTTTCAAAATCAGCATTTTCGCGTTTTACATCCTTTTGCTCTCCAAAATGAACTACATTAATTGGATAATTTCCTTTTGAACTCTGGTATTCGAGCAAACTTGAAATATTAACATTTTTTATAGGAACAGAAACACTTGCAGCAGTTGATAAGTCATTAAAAGAACCATACTTGCTTTCGATTTTATATGACAGCTTATTGCTATGCTTGGTATTTATTTCAATAACTCCGCCAATAGCTCCTGTTCCATAAATCGCAGAAAGACCTCCTTTGGAAATACTGATATTTTCTACAATTTTCATAGGAAGCAGAGATAAATCGAAGGTAGAATTTTGAGAGGAGTTGAGTGTAATTCCATCAAGCTGAATTAAAGTATGTTGAGCGTTAGTTCCGCGAATTGAAACTGTTTTAAGTCCGCCTAAACCGCCGTAGTTTTTTACAAAAAGTCCGGGCGAAATGTTGATTATATCGCTAAGTTGCATTGGCGATATTATGTTGAAATAATCAGACTCAATTTTTGTATTAGATGTGTATTTGATTGAAGCGTTATTTTCTTCTGCCTTTGCTTCTACTTTTATTTCAGGAAACTGTTTAACTATTGAATCGTTCAGAACATCAAAGTTATTTGTGTTTGCATTTAAGGAAATTGAAAATATGAAAAGAAGTGAGATAAACAGTGTCATTCTGAGCGGAGCGAAGAATCTCACAAGTATTTTATGCCACAAGAATTGAGATTCTTCAATACGTTCAGAATAACATCTTTGTCCTAAAACCAATGGAACATAGAACAGCACTAAAAAATCCCCCCTACCCCCCTTTTTCAAAGGGGGGAAAAGAATATTTGTAATAATACTTAAATCTTTTAAAAAGAGAAAAAGAATATGAGAAATAATTCCCCCCTTTTTCAAAGGGGGGTAGGGGGGATTTTTTTTAAAAAGCAATGAATAAAGCAAATAATAAATGCCTACTTGGGGTAGGGGAGATTTCTTTTTGCTTTTCAATGTAACAATATCACTATAGCTCTTCGGGTTAGCATTAAAAAACAAAATATATTTTATAAATCTAATTAAAATCATTAAAATATTAATTCGCAACTAAAAATTATTCAAAATTAAGAAAATTAAATGAAAATATTATGTTTGGCTTCAATTTCTATTTCTGATTAATAAAATAAAGATTAAATTTGTATTTTATTAAAAAAGAAAAAGATAAGTAAATGGTAAAAAGCAGCAGCCCTTCAAAATTCAGTTTTAATAGAATTGTTCTTAAATTTTTAGATTATGTAGAAAGAATTGGAAACAAGCTTCCTCATCCGGCAACGATTTTTGCATTGCTTGCTGTAATCGTAGCAATTTTATCGTGTATTGCAGCAATGCTTGATTTTTCAGCTATTCATCCAATAAGCAAGGAAATAATCAAAGTATCTAATTTATTGAGCGGCGATGGAATCCGCTGGATTTACACAAACGTAATAAATAATTTCGTAGAATTTCCTCCGTTGGGATATGTGCTTGTTGTTATGATAGGAATTGGAGTAGCAGAAGGTTCTGGCTTATTTAACATAATGATAAGGGCATTAGTTCTGGGGGCTCCCCAAAAGTTGTTAACTGGTTCAATAGTATTAGCGGGCATTTTATCTCATATCGCTTCTGAAGCCGGATATGTAATTTTAATTCCACTTGGAGCGTTGATTTTTAATGCGGTAGGGAGACATCCTATGGCTGGACTGGCAGCAGCTTTCTGCGGAGTAAGCGGCGCTTTCGGTGCGAGTTTTTTAATTGGAGCTGACGAACAAATTATAGCCGGTCTTTCCACTCCGGCAGCTCAAATACTGCACCCAGATATGATTATTAATCCAGCAGTTAATTTTTATTTTATGTTCTTTTCGGCAATATTTATTATAGTTGCAGGTACTTGGGTAACAGAAAAAATTGTAGAGCCACGACTTGGAAAATATACAGGAACGGCGCCTCCTATTGCTATTGACCAGCTTAAACCGTTAGAAAAGAAGGGTTTAAAATGGGCGTTGCTTAGTTTGCTTTTTGTAATTGCTGTACTGGCAATTACAATTATTCCTGAAAATGGGCTTTTACGTAATCCAGAAGATGGTTCCATTCTACGTTCTCCGTTCTTCGATGGAATAATAATTGGTATAGTGCTGTTTTTTATTTTTCCCGGTTTGGTTTATGGAATAATTGTAGGAACAATTAAAAACGACAGGGATACAATCAAACATATATCCCGTTCAATAGCAGATTTATCCGGTTACATTGTGCTTGTGTTCTTTGCTGCTCAATTTGTTTACTTTTTCAAGCATAGCAATCTTGGAATTATTTTAGCAATAAACGGAGCCGATTGGCTTCAAAGTATAAATTTAACAGGAATACCGCTTATTGTCGCTTTTGTTTTGCTTTGTGCATTTATTAATCTCTTTATGGGGAGTGCATCGGCAAAATGGGCAATTATGGCTCCTATATTTATCCCAATGTTTATGCTTTTGGGCTACCACCCCGGACTTACTCAGGCAGCTTTTAGAATAGGCGATTCTGTTACAAATATCATAACACCGATGATGAGCTATTTCGCATTGATTGTTACTTTTTCGCAAAAATATGATGAAAAATACGGTATTGGAACCATTATTTCAACTATGCTTCCCTATTCTATCGTTTTCACAATCGGCTGGCTTATAATTTTGGTTATTTGGATTTTACTTGGTCTTCCAGTTGGACCAGATGGGCCTTTATATTTGAAGTAAATATATTTTTCACTAATTAAAATAAATTTATGCAAAAGAATATTTTTAAAATCATTAGCGTATGCTTACTTGCATTAGCGCTTTTTTCTTGCAGCGATTCTAATTCAAGCGAACCAAGTTCATTGATTTACAATCAGTGGCAGCGTCATATTGTTGAAAATGATACGCTTCAATTTGACGGCACCATAACTTTCAATAAAAACAGTACTTTTAATTTTGTAATAAATGATACTGTCAAAGGGCATATCAACACAACAAGCGATTTCGAACTTCTTCCGGGAAACAAAATGAAATTCTTTTCTGATAATGAATGTCAAAACGAAGCAGTTTATAATTATACCTTTACTAATAATAATACAACTTTAGTATTGCAATCAGTAGTAGAGGACTGCCATGTTAGAATGTTTGTTTTAGAAGGGGAATGGACTCTTTTACCTCAGCCCCAACCTGATAAGTAATAACAAATTTTGGTTATTAGTTATTAGTTATTTGTCATTTGTTTTTATCTACTAATGACAAATGACAAATATTTAATGACTTTAGGTAATACTCTTTTAATATACTTCCATAAATTAAAAGCGAAAGCTCTAGATCTATTTTTGTTCTATGCTCTTAATAACATCAAGAACAAAAAGCGTAGCTTCTTTTAAATGCTCATAATCGGAATTATTAATTACACAAAAATCAGCTAACTTCTTTTTTTCCTCTCGGGAGATTTGCCCTTTTTCTATTGAATTAAATTTATCTCTTGAAAGATTATTACGACTTTCAATCCTACTATATGAAATCTCAACATTAGAATGAACAACTATAATATAATCAAATGCTTCCTGAATATTTGCCTCATAAATCAATGCACTTTCAACAAAGCACATCTGTTTGCCTTCTTGCTCAAACTCCTGAATTTTATAATAAATGTAATCAATTACCTCAGGATGAACAATTCTGTTTAGTTCGTTGAGATTTTCATTGCTTTCCGGAGTTTCGCCAAAAACTAATTTTGAAATTACATTAACATTAATAGTATTGTTATGCAAATATGTTTCATTTCCAAATTTTTCGATTAATTTTTTCCTAATAGTTGGGCTTTCATCCATTAGCTTTTTTGCAACGATGTCTGAAGATATTACGTCGTAGCCAAGCTCTGAAATTATTTTAGATACTGAAGATTTACCACTGCCAATATTTCCGGTTATTCCTATTGTTTTCATTGCTACATTCTATTAATTATTTAAACAGTTCAGACCTACTCTATATTGATAATAAAAATTAATATACTCTTATGAATAAATAGGTTGCTTAATAGTAAATATCTCTTTTTTATTCTAATAATTTAATACTTCGTGTCCTAAGTGGTTATTTCTTTTAAAATACAAAGTTCACATAGTATTTCATCAAGAACACAAGTAAAAAATTTTAAAAGTAATACTTCTTTCTTCTAATTAGTGATTAACAATTAACGAATTAATCA
>DAIOVK010000020.1:8853-14864 GCA_036759045.1 Kapaibacterium sp. (SeqCode)
TAATCATTAATCACTAATCATTTAACTTTAGTGGTATCAGATTCCATAATTGGTTTTATTTCTTTATTAACAACTGAATCTTTTTTCACTGGTCTTAAATCTTTAAAGGGGTCAGTTGGAAGACTCATTTCAAGCAACCGTGGGTCAGTAATTGCTTCTTTAGCATCTTTAAGTAGCTTTGAGGGGTCTTTAATCAACTGGAAGGGGTCTATGCTCATACTTCCGGCTTCTCTTTCAGGTTCTTTGCCTACTTTTTCATTTGGAACTCTTTCAATTGTAATGCTGTCTTTCTTTTCTGGTCCCTTAACTGCTTCTTTTTTTCGTTCTACTGGTTTCAGAGAATCGGGTATTGGCTGCCCACTTTGCAAAGCAAGAAGATAGTTAACTGGTAATTTTACGTCTTTAGCATACTGGCTCTTCGGATATTTTTCCAATAACAATTTATAATAGTAAAGCGAGCTGTCGTATATCTTTAAATCATTTTCAAAAAGCCAGCCGAGTGAGTAAAGTGAGCGAGGTGCATAGCTGCTTTCAGGAAATTCATTGAAAACCCTCAAAAACTGGGTAATAGCAAAGTTAAACTCCTTGTTTAGAAGTAAAGAGCTGCCGGAATTAAATAAGTCCTCGGCTTCGTCAATAATATAATTTGCAGTATAGCCCTGCTTTTTAATGGCATTTTTTCCATATTCGGTTTTGGGATATTTTTCTACTATTAGTTCCATTAAGGAATCAGATTTCAATGGTTCGAGTTTTTCAATTGCAAGAGCATAAACGAAATGGAAGCGGGCGCTTTTGGGTTCGTTTTCTGGAGTAATTTCAGATGCTTTTTGATAATATACGATAGCAGAATCTTTCATATCCAATTGGTCGTAAACTCTACCCAACTCAAAATAATTAAGAGCGACCTGTAATTTAACAGTATCGGAAGATTTAGCGATGCTCGGATTAGCACTCAATAAACCATTTATATTGTTGTTCTTTTGTTCCCAGCTGTTAAGCAGGTTAAACATTTTGTCTGAAGTAGCAAAGAAAGGCGTTCGTGCATTTTTGGTTCGTGCAAAATATTGACGTGCTTTTACATATTCTTTTTTATCGAATAATTCCAAGCCCTTTTCGAAATAAACCGCTAAAACGGGCGGATTATTAACATAAGCAGAATCGGCAAATCTTTCGGTTTTTTCAAATTCTTCAACAGCACCATTTTGACGAATGAGCTGCATCCTTGTAGCATAAGTGTAAGCTGCCCATTCATCATAATTACGGTTGTTTTCGAGAGATTTCAATATTTTTTCTGCTTCATCGAACCGCTTTAATCTAATCAAAGATTCTGCCTGATAAAGATAAGCTTCAAATTCTCCTAGATAATCGGGGCTATAAGTATGAACTTTTGCGAACATACGTTCAGCTTCTTCAAAGCGGTTCAAGCGATAAAGCAGGAATGCAAGTTCAAGCTGCCAGCGGGCGCTTACAGCATCGTCATCGGATTGTGCGATTGCCTGCCTGTATGGACGCAATGCACCCTGTGGGTCGTTTTCAAATAGAGCTAATTCTGCCTCCAGACGAAAAGCATCTGATAGAATGTCATATCTCTTCTTCCGCCAAGAAATATCAACCGTTCGTGAAAGTATGATTTTTCCTGAATAAAATTTGCGTTGAATAATTAAATTTTGTGCAAAAAGCAAGTGTGCATCAGGAGAATACTCACCATCAGGGAATCTGTCAACAAGTTCGCTACATTTAAGCTGTGAATTTATCCAATCCCGTTGGTAAAAGAAAGATTTAGACATTAGGTAAAGAGTTCCTTCAATATAGCTGCTTTTGGGATGACGGGCTAATATTTTTGAACCTTTAATTATTACTGAATCTAATTTTATTTTTACCGGCTGAAGTTTCTGCTGGTCAATAATGATTTCTTGCATAAAAGCCGGCGGTCCAGTGGTTTGAGATACCGGACTATAATTTTTTTGCTCCGGGACAATTACTCTTGGAGTTACACGCCGCTTTTCGTCCTGATATTCAAATTCGCTTTCCGATTCTTTTATCAGTCGCTTTGTGTTGTAATATGTATTGAAAAATGTTGTAAAATCATCGTATTGCTTGCAATTTGTAAGGATTGTTGCAAGTAATAAAACAATTAATATATTCTTTTTTTTCATTATCTTAAAAAAATATTTTTTATATTATATTTTGAAAAGACGAATTTAACGTAATTTATTGAAAAAAAATGTGAAAAATATCAATATAATTAAAATTTACAAAAAATTATCTCTAATTGAAAGAATTACTTTACTTACAAAAGTAAGTCCAGAAATTTTAGCCACAGATTCTATTGAATGTTCATATAATTTTTGCAGATACATTGCATTGGAACATTACGAAAATTTTCCTGTCGGCTCAATCCTTATTCCTAAAAGTATTCGGAAGCATTTCTATGCAATTTATGCTTTTTCGCGCTTTGCTGATGATATTGCTGATGTTCCCAATGTTTTAAATAATGATGAAAGATTAAAATACCTTTCTGATTTTGAAATCATTTTGGATTGCGATGTTAATCAAACCAATAATCCTATATTTTTAGCACTTTTGCAAACGATTAAAGAATTTAATATCCCAATTCCAACTTTCAAGAAATTAATAACAGCTTTTAAAACAGATGTAAATTTCAAGCAAGCAGAAACCATAGAAGATTTGGAGAATTACTGCACGTTTTCTGCTAATCCAGTTGGGGAGCTAATATTAAGACTCTTTGATAATTATAATTCAAATACTGCACCTCTTTCTGACAAAATTTGCACTGGTTTGCAACTTCTTAATTTCTGGCAGGATTTATCTCTTGATTTAAAAAATGGAAGAAATTACATTCCAGTTTCTTATTTGAAAAAATATTCTTTAAAAAATGAAAATTTGCTTTTGAATCCTCTTCCAAATTTAAAGAATTGTATAGATGAATTATTGGAAATAACTGAAAAATATTTTTCGGAAGGGAAATTACTCATTAACTTTATTTCAGATTTCAGGTTAAAATTAGAATTAATAGTGATAATTAAGGCAGGATTCTATTTTTTAAAAAAAATGAAGAAAAATACTTTAAACTTACTGAATGAACGTCCAAAACTAAGTAAAATTGATACAGTAAAAATTTTGTTAAAATCTTTAATTAATTGATGATTTAAAGGATTAGATAGATTAACTTTTGCAATATTCAAGAATTTTAAGGAAGTAAGGAATATAGTCATGCTATCAACTTGTTGATAGTATGACTGGAATTTTTAATAGTTGAAAATATACCTTCCCAAAAATGCCAAAGTGGTTCATTAGGAGTGCAGCGAAGAAACCAGAGAATAGTTAAATATTTTTTAAAGTCGAACCTTAAAGAAATTTTCCTAACTAAGTTCAACTTGGAATGTAATATTCTTCCCAAAAAAAAGAATAAATTTATAGCAAAGCTATAAATTTATTCTTAAAAAATTTTATATAAAAAAAATTATTCTTTTGGAGATTCTACTGGAGGAGCTGCAAGTGGAGTAGCAGCAGCTGGTTTTGATGCACCTTCAGTTACTGGTTTGATTTCATTAGTAGAATTATCCTGACCAATAAAGAATTTATTTGAAAATAAAGTAATTAGAACTATTGCAATAGCTAAAATTTTTGTAATGCGGGTAAGAATATTAGCAGTCTTTTGCATACCGAACATAGAACCCATTTGGCTGCCAATACCTCCAAATGTAGCTGATAAATCGCCTTTTCCAGGTTGCAATAGAACAACAGCTATAAGAAGAATTGCACAAATTATTAATATTATCGAAGAAATTGTTAAACCAATCATTTTATTTATCCAAAAAAAATATTTTTTAATTTAATCAATTTCAAATATATTAAATTTTTTTAAAATAAAAAAATAAAAAATGTTTTTAATTTCAAAATATATCATAAGAACGCAAATTGCACCATTCCTTTTTGGAACGCTAACTGTATTATTTTTATTCCTTTTCCAGTTCCTTTTAAAATATTTAGACCAGCTTGTCGGAAAGGGTATTGATAATTGGATTATTTTTCAATTAATTGTATTAAATATTCCTTGGATGCTCGTTCTTGCAGTCCCAATGGGAATACTATTTGCTGTGCTGATGTCCTTTGGTGCGATGTCTTCTAATTATGAAGTTACAATAATAAAAGCCAGCGGAGGTTCTTTAATCCGAATGATGATGCCAGTACTGATTTTTGCTCTATTTTTAACCGGCTTTCTTTTTTGGTTCAATGACGACGTATTACCCGATGCAAACCACAAAGCGAAAGGGCTTTATGCCGATATAACAAAAACTAAACCGACTTTCTCTTTGGAAGCTGGACAGTTCACTTCTCAAATTGAGGGCTACACAATAATTGCAAGGCAGCTTGATTCTGCAAGAACTACAATGAAAGGAGTAACTATTTACGATAATTCACGCTCAGACCAATATAATATTGCTTCTGCCGATAGCGGACAAATATTCTTTAGTCCAGACAACTCAAAAATGATAGTTAAACTGTTTAATGGCGAAATTCATCAGTTCCTTGTGAAAAATCTAAATAATTATAAAAAAATTGAGTACACTGATTATCAGATTCAAATTCCTGCAAGTGGTTTTGCGTTTGAAAGAACGAGCGAGGTTATGGTTGCCCGCGGAGACCGTGAAATGAAAATTTCTGATATGCAGTTAATCGTTAACGAATCCAGAGTTAAAGCAAGCGAAGCTAAGAACAGGATTCACAATCGTCTGAATGAGCATTTACTTTTTTTAACTAACGGAATTATTGATAATTACACTCCTCCGAGCAATCAAATCAGCATTGCTGTCGAAAATGCTCAGCAAAACGTGACTACTAATCCAGTTGATAGTGGTAAAGTTGCTGTTTTAAAAGCAATGGAAAGAAGGATTTCTTTCTTAAAATCTTCTGTTAGTTCTGATATTTTTCAGGTTCAGGATTTTGATTTAAGAGCAAAACAATATAAAGTAGAAATTCATAAAAAATACGCAATTCCCTTTGCCTGCCTGCTTTTTGTGCTGGTGGGCTGCCCGCTTGGTGTTATCACAAAACAAGGCAACTTCGGCATTAGCGCTGCAATTAGCTTAGGTTTCTACATTTTTTACTGGGCATGCCTTATTGGTGGCGAAAAACTTGCAGACCGCGGTATTATGGAACCTTTCATTAGTATGTGGCTCGGAAATTTAATTATTCTGGCTGTTGGAATTTTTCTGACTCTCAAAGTTAATAATGAATCATTATAACGATTATAAAAATAATATGAAATTTATATGTGCTTTAATAACCGTTGACGATATTGAGCGTTCAAAAGCTTTTTATCAAAATGTTTTAAGCCAAAAAATCAAGTTCGATTATGGTGAAAATGTTTTTTTTGAGGGTGATTTTGCTATTCACTTAAAATCGCATTTCCAAAATTTAATTGATGGAAAAGAAATCAAATCATACTCAAATGCATTTGAGTTATATTTTGAAACTGATGAACTTGATGATATTGAAAAAAAATTATTAGCAAATAACGTTGAATTTATCCATAAAACTTGCGAACAACCCTGGAAGCAAAAGGTTTTACGCTTTTATGACCCTGACGGAAACATCATCGAAATAGGAGAGAGGGCTATTAGCGGGGAGTTATGAAAATTCTTATTCTCAGTCAAATATAAACAAAGACATTTACTTTTAGAGAAATGAACTTTTTATACTAAATCGCTAACAATTAGTGCAAAATAAAAATTGTCATTCCGATACGCAGCAAGAAATCTCACAAGTAATTGTTTCCACTATATTTGAGATTCCTCACTTCGTTGCCAATGACATCATTACTTTTGCTTTGTAAAACTTTACGAAAGTTAAGAAACTTTCGCAAAGTAAGAAGATTAGTACTTTTGTAAAGTTTCTTAACTTTGCAAAAGTTTATACTTATGTCATCTCCATTAAACTCTAACTCTCCCAATTTTACGTATTGCTTTATTTATTTTTTTAATAAA
>DAIOVK010000021.1:0-14730 GCA_036759045.1 Kapaibacterium sp. (SeqCode)
TTATTTTACAATTTCTTTCACACAAAAATTTGATAAGAATTATGTCATCTCTATTATAATGAAGCTCTTGCTTTATCAGGGGGTTCGGAATGACATCTTTTTTCTAAAACCAATGAAAAGCACTGTTTAGTAATTACACTTTTAGTTATGTCATATCAATTTAAATAAAGGTCTTTCTTTATCTTTGATGAAGTTGATTATTCTTTGTCTTTTAACCTTGAAAAAAGGGATTTAACGATTTCCTGATTATTACTTGGGAAATGAAAAATTCTTAAAAAAAGATATTCCATATTTTCTTAAATATGGAATATCTTGCTTCTTACTTACCTTTTAATAATTCTAAAATTTATTTCTCAATTTTTTATATTTTTGTGTGATATTATAGTATTAGAAAAAGTAATTTTATAAATTTCACAAAAAACTATGGAAAAAAAATCAGTTTTAGCAAAGGGAAAGAAATTCGTTCAATTTATTTCAAAAGAAAAGATTGAAGAAATTAATAACGAACTTGCAGAAAGAATAAATAAGGATTATGCGAGTAAAAGCGTTCTTTTTATTGTTGTTATGAAAGGAGCAATGTTTTTTGCAAGCGATTTACTTCGTAAAATAAATATTGATTGTCAAATTGATTACATTAGTGCTAAAAGCTATCTAAACCAAATGACAACTACCGGAAAAGTAGAAATTACAAAACCAAAAGCAAGTTTAGAAAACAGAGACGTAATAATTATTGAAGACCTTATTGATTCTGGTACAACAATGAACAAACTGCTACCAGAAATGCAAAAATTAAATCCAGCATCTTTAGAAGTAGTAACATTTTTAACCAAACCAGAAAATATGAAATATTCACTTCCTTTAAAATATGTAGGAATTGAAGTTCCAAACCTCTTTGTAATTGGTTACGGTTTTGACTATGCTGAAATAGGGAGAAACCTTCCAGACATCTACATTCTTTCAGATCAATAATTCTTTTTTTATTTAGAAACTTTTTTAAAGTTATATTCGTCTATTATTTTAATGATTAAAGTATAATTGATGTTACAATTAATAATGGAAAAAATGAATAAAAAAGAAACCGAAGACAAAAAAGAAAATAAAGATAAGAAGAACTCGCCTTTCTCAGATATGAACAAACCTTCATCTCAGAATGAACAACAAATGAAAATGATGCGCAATGTTTTCATTTGGATAATTTTTCTTTCGTCTATTATCTTGCTTTATATGTTTATGAATGAGGATAAGAAGCCGGAATGGCCTATTACTTATACTCAATATATGGAATTGCTAAGCGCTGACCAAATTAAAACAGCAACAATAACGAAAACCCAGCTCAATGATTATGAGTTTCACGGCGAACTCAAACAAATTTCAAAAATCAGGTCCGAAGGACAGCTTCGAGATATCAGGCATTTCGTTACAAAACTTGGTGTCCTTGATAGCGAAACAGAAAAGCTATGGGAATCCAAAGGAATAACCTGGACATATAAAGACGGAGATAATCCCTGGTGGGGCGCATTACTTTCAATATTGCCCTGGATTTTGCTTATTGGAATTTATATTTTCTTTTTAAGACGGATGCAAATGGGCGGCTCTAAAGGAATTTTTTCGTTTGGGAAATCTAAAGCAAAACTACTTGATAATGCAAATGGAAAAGTAACTTTTGAAGATGTAGCTGGTGCAGACGAAGCTAAATACGAACTCGAAGAAATAATAGAATTTTTAAAAGACCCGGCAAGATTCCAAAAATTAGGAGGTAAAATTCCAAGAGGTGTTCTTCTACTGGGACCTCCGGGAACTGGAAAAACCTTACTCGCAAGAGCAGTAGCAGGCGAAGCAGATGTACCATTTTACTCAATTTCCGGAGCAGATTTCGTTGAAATGTTTGTTGGCGTAGGTGCAAGCCGAGTCCGTGATTTATTTGAACAGGCAAAGAAAAACAATCCTTGCATCGTATTTATAGATGAAATTGATGCAGTCGGACGCCATAGAGGTGCCGGCTTAGGAGGTGGACACGACGAAAGAGAACAAACATTGAACCAATTACTCGTTGAAATGGATGGCTTCGAACAAAACAGCGGCGTAATCATTATTGCTGCAACCAATCGTCCAGATGTGCTTGACCCTGCTCTTCTCCGTCCGGGTAGATTCGACAGGCAGGTTGTGGTTGACCGACCTGATATGAAAGGACGCGAAGGCATATTTAAAGTTCATACGAAGAAAATTCCAATTGGCGAAGATGTAGATTTAGAAGTGCTTGCAAAAGGAACTCCCGGCTTTTCCGGTGCCGATATTGCAAATATTGTAAATGAAGCTGCATTGCTCGCTGCAAGAAGAGACAGTCAATACGTTACTATGTTCGATTTCGACAACGCTAAAGATAAGGTTATGATGGGAATTGAACGCAAGAGTATGGTTATTTCAGACAAAGAAAAGGAAATTACAGCTTATCACGAGATGGGGCACGCTCTTGTTGGGAAAATGCTCCCAAATGCTGACCCAGTCCATAAAGTTACTATTATTCCACGTGGAAGAGCGTTAGGTGCTACATCTTATTTACCTAACGAAGACTTCCATTCATTTTCAAGAGATTATATAGAAGCTCAAATCGTTATGCTGCTCGCTGGAAGGACAGCTGAACGCTTAGTATTTAACCAGCTAACAACAGGTGCATCGAACGATTTGGAAAGAGCTACTCAATTGGCACGAAAAATGGTATGTGAATGGGGTATGAGCGATGTAATTGGTCCTGTTCGCTTTGCTCATCATCAGGAAGAGGTTTTTCTTGGTAGAGAAATCTCTCAGCCACGCGACCATAGTGAATTAACTGCTCAAACTATTGATGCTGAAATTAGAAATATTTTGTTAAATGCTCAATCTAAAGCTGAAGACATTTTAAATAAAAATATTGATTTACTTCATGATTTATCGAAAGTTTTATTAGAAAAAGAAGTGCTTGATGGCGAAGAACTTGATTTGATCATTAAAGGTGAAACTCTACCTCCTTTGAGTAAAAATGCTATAAATGCTCTTAAATCAATTAGAATTGATGAAGAAAAGAAAGAAGAAGTTCCTGAAACAAAAAAGAAGAAATTTAGATTTTAGGGTATTTTTTAAAGTTTTTTTATTACTCATTCCCAAGTGTAATAATTCATTGAGAAGTTGGTTATAACTTTTTGTCATTCTGAAGCGCAGTGAAGAATCTCAAGCTATGTGGTATCAATGACTTATGAGATTCCTCACTTCGTTTCGGAATGACACAATATAATAAGTCTTTTAACGAATTATTACATTAGTTGCACTTGAGAAGGAGTGAAAAGTTTTTAAATCTTTTATTCTTTTCATTTTTTTTGTATATTACAAAGATTTGTTAAACAAATTATTTAGCTATTTATGGACACTTATGAAAGACCACTGGAACCATTAACTTTTGAAAAAGTATGGTTTATGTTTCAAGAAACAGCTAAAAGATTTCAGGAAACTGATAGAAAATTTCAGGAAACAGCTAAAAGATTTCAGGAAACTGATATAAAGTTTCAGGAAACTGACAAACAGTTCAAAGAAACTGATAAAAAATTAAATAAATTGGAGCATCTTTTTACTTCGCAGTGGGGTAAATTGATTGAGTCTCTTGTTGCCGGTGATTTAATTAAGTTGCTAAATAAAAAAGGTATAGAAGTTCATTATCTAAACACTAGAATAAGTGGGATTTACAATAAAAGACAATTTGAATTTGATATAATTGCGCAAAATGACAATGAAACAGTCGTTGTTGAAGTAAAAACAACATTAAAACCAGATGATATAAAGGATTTTATCGAAGATTTAAAACAGATTAAACAAATGATGCCGATTTACAAAGATAAAAAAGTGATTGGAGCAGTTGCATATCTTCAGGCAGATGGAGATGCACAAAAAATGGCAGAAAAGAACGGATTATTTATAATTAAAGCTACTGGAAGCAGTGCTTCTATTGTGAACTCTGAAGGTTTTTCTCCGAAACTGTGGTGAATAATTATTAATTATTAATTATTAATTGTTAATTGTTAATTGTTAATTGTTAATTGTTAATGAAAAGTGATTAATGATAAGTGATAGGTGATTATATATTTCATTATAACTATAAACTATAAACCATAAACTATAAACCATAAACTAAAAAACCATAAACCATAAACTGAAAGAAATGGAAATTATAAAATTAACAATTAATAATTAACAATTAACAATTAACAATTAACAATTAAATTGGAATACATAGTCAAAGTACTATTTATATTTTACACAACAATATATTACATATTTACAAACAATTTTAGTGAGATTTTTTATGGAAACAACAATTTTTACTGATACTCAAAAACTCGAAGTCTTACAACGACAAAAAGGGATGTGCGGTAAATGCGGAAAGAAAGTTGACGAGAATATTGACGGCGTTGAATTTGACGTCTTCTCATTGACTAATCAATTAATGAGTGATTTTCAAAATATAGAAAATCATAATGATTTAGTTCTTTTATGCAAGATGTGTCATAATTCAATAACAAACAGTGGCTCTGATATTCAGCTTGATAGCTTGAAGAAATATCAATATCCTCATGCAAATTTTACAAATTATAGCTATGATGAGCTTTTTAAAGATATTAAAGAGCGAGTTCATTCGGTAGCTAACTATTCAAATAATGTTCTACCAACCGAGCTTAAATTTGCAAAAGTAAAACTGAAGGATACACGACTGGCTTTAAGGGGAATGAATCTTCAAGAAGAAAACTTTACTGAATTGGAAAGCATTTTAAAACTTACTGAAGAAAGTTTAAATAAAATGCAGGCAGTTGAATCTGAAAAATATGAAGAAGAAACAGGCAAAAATTACACATTACTTAAATCACAGGTTGATGAAGCTATAAATTTTGCTAAAGATACTACAGATTTTTCAAAAGCACGTGAAATGCTTATCAATACCCAAAATCAATTTAAAGACCATCGTTTAAAAAGAGAGCAACGTGATGAATTGCTAAGTAAATTAACAAGTACTTTCGATGATTTGAGCCAGCGACAAAGAGTTGAACGCGAGCGATATGAAATGGAATGCATTGAGAATTATCATAATATTAAAAATAAAATTGATGATGCTTTCAGTTTTATTAGCAATTCAAAAAATTTCAGTAAATCACGTGAAGCTCTTATTAAAGTCCAAGGTGAATTTAAAGGATTAAAACTCAAAAAAGAACAAAGAGAAGAGCAATACTCCAGAATCCAACGTGCTTTTGATGAAATCAACGAAAAACAGCGTGCTGAACGCGATGCTTATGAAGAAGAATGCAATGAGAATTTTGCCAATCTTTCCAAAATTGTTGAAGAATCCATTAATCTCGCTAATACTACTACTGACTTCAAAGAAGCAAGAGAATCCTTAATTAAAGCACAACAAACTATTAAAGGGTTCAAATTAAATAGAGAACAACGCGACCAGTTATTCCAAAATATTCGTGAAGTCTTCAATGATTTGAACATCAGACAGGAAGAATACAGAAGTCAATTTGATAAAGAAAATCAAGAAAACTACGAGAGAATTTCTAAAAAAATTGATAATTCATTAACCGACCTTGAAATGCTCTCTGATTTCAGACATATACGCGAAAATCTGATTGCTATTCAAGGCGAAGTAATGATATTAAACATAAAACGCGAATTTAGAAGTGAATTATTTACAAAAATAAGAAATGCTTTCACTATTCTTGACAACAAAAGAAACGAATATCGTGAGCATAAGAGAATTGAAAAACTTACTAAACTTCAATCTATGCTCGGAAATCTTGAAAACAAAGCACTTCGTTTGAATGAATCTATTGACAGAGATAAAGATATTCTTGCTAACTTCGTTACAAGAGTAAGCCAAATTACTACTAATGATGAGGAAAGCATTAAAGCAGAACTTAATACAAAAATTGATACAATCAACCTTAGAATTAAAGAAAAAGAAATCAGTTTGCAAGAAGTACAGCAAAAAACTGACGATATACAAAAAGAACTAAATATGATACAGGTTCTACCTATTCAAGAATAAAGGAGTTTTATGGATTTATTAGCTATTCAAAAAGCGTTAAAAGAAGTAAAAGCAGATGGCTGGCTTTTTTATGATTTTCATAATCGCGATGCAATTGCTGCCCGTATTTTAAATATGGATACCAATAGATTTGCATCACGTCGTTGGTTCTATTTTATTCCAAGTGAAGGCGAACCCAAAAAACTTGTTCACGCTATTGAACCATGGCGCTGCGACCATCTCCCCGGCGAAAAACTCATTTATTTAGAATGGAAACTTCAGCATAAATTACTTAAGGATATTCTTGCTAATTCAAAAAATATATTGATGCAGTATTCACCGAATAACGCAATTCCTTATGTTTCAATAGTTGATGGCGGAACAATAGACCTAATCAGAAGTTTCGGTGTTAATGTTCAATCAAGTGCCGATTTGGTAAGTATTTTCGAATCTCATCTTTCAATGGACGATTTAAAAAGCCATAAAGAAGCCGGAGTTGTGCTTCAAATGGTTAAAGATGAAGCGTTCAAAGAAATTTCACGTCAAATCAAAGCCGGACTTGAGCCAACGGAATTTGAGATTTATGAATTTATGAAGAAAATAATGTATAGCAACAATATGACTTTCCCAGACGGACCTATTGTTGCCATAAACGAACACGCTGCAGACCCGCATTTCGAACCAACAGCTGAAAATTCTTACAAAATGAAAGAAGGCGATTTGGTGCTTATTGATTTATGGGCTAAAAAGAATGTTCCCGGAAGCATCTTTTATGATATTACCTGGATGGGATATATTGGTTCTTCTGTTCCGGATAAATTCGAAAATGTTTTTCAGGTAATTAAAAATGCCCGTGATGCTGCTGTTAATACCGTAAAAGAAGCTTTTGCAAATAATTCTTTAATTCGGGGTTGCGATGTTGATGATGCCTGCAGAAACGTTGTTGTTGAAGCTGGCTATGGAAAGTATTTCATTCATCGGACCGGACATAATATTGGAGAAGAAGTGCATGGTAACGGTGTCCATATTGATAATCTTGAAACTAAAGATGAAAGAGTGATTATCCCCGGAACGTGCTTTTCAGTCGAACCCGGTATATATATGCCGGAAGAAAAAATGGGCTTCAGAACTGAAGTTGATGTGTTTGTTAGCGATGAAAGAAAAGTTGAAATATTTGGTGCTGTGCAGCAAAATATTTTAGCTCTTTTATAATTAAAAATATTAATAATCAAAGAATCTAAAGGTGAAAATTTTTAGATTCTTTTTTTTTATACTTTTTTCAATTTACTTATTCAGTATTTTTTTTATTTTTCACAACATTTCCAGTAGAACAGCTATTTGAACTTTAATTTGTGTAAAAAAAATGATTAGTAAAAATATTCTGAACCTTGATTAAAAGGATTATAGGATTACTTGATTAATAAAGAATTGAATAATCAAGTAATCTTTAAATTCTGAACCTTGATTAAAAGGATTATAGGATTACTTGATTAATAAAGAAAAGAATAATCAAGTAATCTTTAAATCAGGTAAATCATGTTTCAGACGGCTAGACTTTTTTCCTGACTGAACTTGTAAAAGAAATGTAAAAATATAGCATTTGAAAATATTGAGTTATGTCTTTCGTCAAAAAAGATTATTAATAAATATAATTAATTATGGATACTATCCTTGTTACACCAAATAATTTAGAAGATTTCGAGTTTGTTATTGATTTATTTTCTAAAATGAACATTAAAACTAAAATTTTATCTGCTGAAGAAAAAGAAGATATTTTATTAGGTGAAATGATGAAAGAATGTGACAGAAGCAAAAAAGTAAGCAGAGAATCTATTATGCAAAAACTTGGATGCTAATTAAAAATTAACGGATTGGTTTTTTTATACTCAATTACTATCTTATTATAATACAGAATTTTAACTTCAATTTTATGAAACTCAACTTTGGGGAAAAAAAATTATTTTAAAATATAAACTCAAATGATAAAAGAATCAGAAATCATATTTTATCAAGCTGATGATGGAAATGTAAAAATTGAGGTTTTCTATCATAACGAAACCTTTTGGATGACACAAAAGAAAATAAGCGAACTTTTTGGTGTTCAAAGACCTGCGATTACAAAGCATTTGAAAAATATTTTTGAGAGTGGTGAATTAGATGAAATTTCAGTATGTTCCATAATGGAACATACTGCCGATGATGGAAAACAGTACAAAACTATGTTCTATAATCTTGATGCTATTATTGCAGTTGGATATAGAGTAAATTCGAATAAAGCAACAAAGTTCAGAATCTGGGCTACGAAAGTTTTAAAAGAGTTCATTACCAAAGGTTTTGTTTTAGATGATGAACGTTTAAAACAAGGAAAACATTTTGGGAAAGATTATTTTGATGAGTTGCTTGAGCGCATTCGTGAAATTCGAGCTAGTGAAAGGAGATTTTATCAAAAAATTACTGATATTTACGCACTTTCAGTAGATTATGATAGCTCCGATTCGTTAACAAAAGATTTCTTTGCAACTGTTCAAAATAAGTTTCATTGGGCAATCACTGGAAAAACAGCAGCAGAAATCATTTATACATCAGCCGATGCAACGAAATTATTTATGGGATTAACTAATTGGAAGCATTCACCAAATGGTAAAATTCTCAAATCTGATGTTTCAATAGCTAAAAATTATTTGAATGAACAGCATATAAAAGAACTTAATCGGATTGTCTCGGCGTATCTTGATTTGGCAGAAAGCAGGGCTGAAAGGCAGATTCCTACAAATATGCAAGAATGGATTAATTTTTTAAATCAGTTTTTAGAACTGTCGAGTTTCCCTGTTCTTAATGAGAAAGGAAAAATTTCAAATTTAGAGGCAAAATTGAAAGCTGAACAAGAATATGATAAATACAGAAAAATTCAGGATAAAAATTATGAATCTGACTTTGATAAAGAAATTAAAAGATTAGTAGGTGATGATTGAATCAAGCTCTGATTAAACATTGCAATAATGCAATAATGCAAATGAATTAATTTATTCCCTAATTTCTGAAATTACAACTGAATTAGTCAAGATTAGACAATAAATTTTACTTTTTTAGAAATTGTATAAATTTATTTTTTCTTTCTGGTATCGGCTAATTGCTTGGTTCTCAATGTTCAATGTTTAATCCAATATGCTCCTCTATTGCTGCTTTTACCATACGTCTTACTTCTGTGAGTGTGGCAGCTTTAAACATTATGTTTAATTGAGGACAGTAAGAGGCAAAGTCGTCGTTTCCCCTTTTCCTAATCAGGATTTCGTAGTCCTCTATGTTTTTGCTGTTTGAAATTTTAATTTCTTGTTCATCCATTTTTTATTTCCTTATGAAGTTCAGAAAGTTGCAATAGTGCCTGCACAGGCGATAGATTATCAATGTCCATATTACGAATTTTGTCGCGGATTGCATCATCTCGAAATTCGTAAAATGGAAGCTGTTCCGGCATATATTGCTTCTTTTTCGGTTCAACATTCTTTGTAACAGCTTTTTTGGTTTTTATGCTATCTGTTTTAATTTCGTTCTGATAAGTTCCTTCAAGCGATTTCAAAATTTCATCAGCTCTGTTGATAATACTCAAAGGCAGCCCAGCCATTTTAGCAACGTGAATACCAAATGAGTGGTTGCTCGCACCAGCTTTCACCTTATGAGTAAATAAAATGTTTTTGTCAAGTTCCAGCACTTCCACACAGTAATTAGCAATGCTTTCGTACTTTTCAGCTAAATCGTTCAATTCGTGGTAATGCGTGGCAAAAAGCGTTTTCGCATCAATATTGTTGTTGATATACTCAGCAATAGCCCAGGCAATAGAAATCCCATCGAAAGTAGCTGTCCCCCTCCCTACTTCGTCAAGCAAAATCAGGGACTTATTGCTGGCATTGTTCATAATGTTTGCAGCTTCCTGCATTTCAACGAGAAAAGTGCTTTCGCCGGCTGTGATGTTATCCTGCGCCCCCACGCGAGTAAAAATCCTGTCCACAATACCCACCCGAGCAGATTTCGCAGGGACAAAGCAACCGATTTGAGCAAGTAGCACAATCAGCCCGACCTGTCGCAAATAGCAGGACTTTCCCGACATATTCGGTCCGGTAATTATGTGGATTGTTTCCTTCTCCGGCTCAAGATAAGTGGAATTTGGAGTAAACTTTTCACCGATTTGCAAAAGCCGTTCAACTACCGGATGACGCCCATCTTCAATTTCCAAAATATTTGAATCATCAACAATCGGCTCGCAATAGTCGTAAATTTGTGAAATTTCAGCAAAGGAAAGCAGACAATCAAGGGCAGCGATGCTTTTTGCAATATCCTGAATGACGGCGGTTTCCATCGAAACTATCACCTGCAGCTCAGTGAAAAGCGATTGCTCTAATTCGGTGATTTTCTCTTCCGCACTCAAAATTTTCGATTCTATGCTTTTTAGCTCCGGAGTAGTGTATCTTTCTGCATTTGTAAGTGTTTGCTTGCGTTCGTAAGTTTCGGGAATCTTTCCTTTATGAGCATTAGAAATTTCTATATAGTAACCAAAAACGTTGTTGTAACTTACTTTGAGTGAAGATATTCCGCTTTGTTTCCGCTCATTTTCCTGAAAATTGGAAATCCAGCTTTTTCCGGAATGTTTTGCTTCCAAAAAGCTATCAAGCTCGTTTGAATAGCCGCGACGAAACACATTTCCGCTGCCAATCGAAGTTCCAAGCTCTTCATTCAAACTTTTTTCTATAATAGAAGCACATTTTAAAGGTTCAGAAATCTTTTTTGCTATGTATTGAATTAAAAAATTGTCGTAATTATTTAAAATTTCAACTATATTCGGCATTACAATCAAGCTGTTTTTCAGTGTAATCATATCGCGCGGATGCGCCCTCATAGAGCATATTTTCGAAATAATCCGCTCCAAATCTGCTATATTCCCCAAAAGTTCACGAAGCATTTCACGCTCTTTTGAATTTTCAAAGAATATTTTTACCACTTCCTTGCGCTTCAAAATTGAACTAAGTTTTATAAGTGGACGTGTAATCCATTGCTTAAAAAGTCGCCCCCCTTGTGGAGTTATCGTGTTATCTAAAATAGAAATTAATGTGCCTTGATGGTTTGTATCGCCTGCCGAAAAAGTGATTTCAAGGTTACGCCGCGTAGCGTAATCCAAAATCATAAATTCACTTGGATTAAATAATTTTATGCTTTTGATTTGTTCAATTTTATTGAATTGCGTTTCGTTGATATAATGCAAAATGGCACCGGCAGAGGCAATAGCAACTGGAAGCTCTTCAATTCCATACGGTTTTAAAGATTGTGTTTTGAACTGACCTAGAAGTCCTTGGCGCCCAAATTCTTCATCAAAAATCCATGGTTCGAGTTTTGTAATAGCGGGTTTGAAAGATAGCTTTTCAAGTAAAGGCAAAATCTCATTTTTTTGCTGTTTGCTTATGATAATTTCAGATGGACTGAGCGTTTCCAAAATTTCAGTGAGTTGGGTTAAGTTGAATTCACCGGCAGAAAACTCGGCAGTCGAAATATCGGCATAGCTAAGCCCAACGAGCCGATGGCTTTTAGAAAGATTGCTGATTGAAATAGCAGCTAGGTAGTTATTTCGTTTTATATCAAGAAGTTTATCATATAGAGCAACGCCGGGGGTAATCACTTCAATTACTTCTCTTTTCACGATGCCACGGGCTTTTTTGGGGTCTTCAACCTGTTCGCAAACTGCAACGCGATAGCCGGCTTTGACTAATTTCGGTAAGTAATTTTCTAATTGGTGATGCGGAAATCCGGCAAGTGGAGTGTCGCCACCGGCACCGTTATTTCGCTTAGTCAAAACGATACCGCATACTTTAGAAGTGATTTCCGCATCTTCGTCGAATGTCTCGAAAAAATCACCCATTCTATAAAGCAAAACTGCATCGGGGTGCTTCTGTTTAATCTGTGAATATTGTTTAACTAATGGAGTTTGCTTATCTTTCATTCAAATAAAAGTCCTTATAAATTTTTGACTAAAATAAGGAAAAAAACTGAGAAAAAATAGTAAAATTGGGGAAATAGGAAATGAATTGCTATTTTTGATATTTAGAAAAAAGAAATTTTGTATTTAATTTGAGAGTTTTGTAAATTTGTTGTGAGTATTTTTAATGTTATTTTTATTGAATATTAATATGAATAAAATAAAAAGATTATGCAATTTAATATTTTTTGCTGTTATCGTATCAACTATTTTGCCAATGATATCTTTGCTCCTAATGAACCACTTTAGCATTTTTAGCACGTAACAATATGTATTACAAATATTTATAATGTATTTATATGTTGACTGAAGTCATCGGACATCTGGCAGATGTCCGATGACTAAAAAGTTCATTTCTCCAAAAGTAAACGTCTTAGTTTGTATTCGCATCAGAATGACAGTGTAAAGTTATTTAATTTTCATTTTATTGAAGCACTTGCTTTATCTGGGGGCTCGGAATAACAAGAAGTTATATCAGTTTTTTTAATGAATTACTACACTAATCATACAAACAAATTGTTGTTCGTGTGACTTTCTGCTCGCAAGTGCTAAATCAATCGCTTTTTAAAAGAGAAAAATAATTGATTGAATTTGTAATGAATTTTCTTTGTATTTTGCAGTAGAAAATAGAACTAATATTTTAAAATTATTAATTTTTTAAAATTGTTTTTAAGACTTTTTGAAAATATATTTGGATATTTTGTTGAAAGGCGTAATAACTCTTTCGATTTAAACAGAATAAAGCAATACAGAGGAAAAATCCCGGTCATAAGCATTGGCAATATTTCAGTGGGTGGCTCTGGCAAAACTCCTTTAACCATTGAGCTCGCTAAATTATTGCTCGAAAGAGGAATACGCCCTGCTGTTATTGGAAGAGGATACAAAAGGAAATCAAGTGGTGGAATAATAGTTTCTGATGGAAAGCAAATTTTATCAAGTGCTGAGGAAGCAGGTGACGAAATGCTCCTTATTGCTCAAAAATTAAATGTTCCGGTAGTTCTTCATCAAAAAAAATACGAAGCAGCAAGAATTGTTGAAGAAAATTTCAACGTTGATGTTATTCTTCTTGATGATGGCTTTCAACATAGAAAACTTCACAGAAATCTGGATATAGTAATTTTAGATACAAAAACAATAGAGAAGCCATATCTTTTGCCCAGAGGACGTTTGAGAGAACCACTCAAATCAATTTTAAGAGCGGATATTATTTGTCTTTATTCTGAAAATGATTACAAGGAAATTGCCGGTTTAATTGGAAATGATTCTGAAGTATTTTATATTTCAGTAAAGAAAGATGGTATTTACAATTTAGAAAAATATAATCCAGTAGCTTGTTATTCCGAGTTAAAGCAAGGAAAATTCAATGAAATTAATTTTTGCGAAAATTTAAATGACAATGAAAAAAAATTTGCTACTTTATCTTCAATTGCAAATCCGGAGCGTTTTTTTAATTCAATAAAAGAAGTTCATTTAGCCCATAGTTTTATTTTTCAAGACCACCATCAATACTCTGAAAATGATATTTTAAAAATAATTAAATGCTGTAAAAACAAAAATATAAACAGTTTAATAACAACAGAAAAAGATGCAGTAAAACTCTATAGATTTAATGGATTTTTTAAATCAAATTCAATTTTTATTTATGTTTTTTCAATTAAAATTGATATATTGAATTTTCAAAAATTGACAGATTTCGTTTTAAGAACTATTGATAAAACTTAAAACATAACTCGTCTTCAAATGGAAAGGTAAATTATGCAAAAAATAAAAAACTATTTTCAGGAAAAAAGCAAAAATCCATTATTCATTTTTGCTTTATTTTTAACTTTAGCAATATCTTTATCTGGATGTTCAAAGGAAGAGAGAATCAAGGTTGCTGTCATAGTACCTGAATCCACTAATAGCGAAAACAGATATATTAAATGGCTGAAAAATGCCGATTCTGTCAATTATGAGTACGTGGAAGTATCTCTTAAAGATGGGATTGAGAAAGCCGAAAAGCAATTAAAGTTATGTTCAGGTATGTTTTTAATTGGTGGTGAAGACGTCCACCCCGCATTTTACGGTCAGCAGGAAGATAGTAGCCGCTGCGGTATTTATGCAGAAAGGGACACATTTGAATTTAAAGTTATTGAAATTGCAAAAGAGTTAAATTTACCAGTTTTGGGAATTTGCCGTGGCGAACAAATCCTAAATGTTGCTTATGGTGGCTCTCTTGTTGTTGATATTCCAAGTGATTGGGACACTACTGTTATACACCGCCACGATAGCACCCATTATATTGGTCATATTGTGTTTATCAAAAAAGGTACTGAATTACAAAAAATTGTCGCTGCTGATTCAGCCATCGCTATTTCAAACCACCATCAGGCAGTCAGGCAAATAGCACCCGGCTTCATTTCTTCTGCTTATTCCGCTGATAGTTTGATTGAAGCTATTGAACGCATAGTTCCCGATAGCAGTATATACATCGTTGGGGTTCAATGGCATCCGGAGAAAACCGATTATAATTCACCAGTTTCTCTGCCAATCGCAAAAGATTTTCTTAAAGAGGTTAAAAAGTATTCATTAAAGAAAAAAAGTGTTTAAAAGAATTATTAATTGTTAATTACTCAACTTTCCTAGTTGTCATAAGTGTGTGTAATATAAGAATAATAAAAAA
>DAIOVK010000022.1:0-14472 GCA_036759045.1 Kapaibacterium sp. (SeqCode)
GAGTTACTCTAATTATTAGAATAACTCCTAAATTTATTTAGGAGTTATATGTTTGAAATTTTGTGAAATTACATTATTTTTAATATCAGAACTATATTAATTACGAAATACCACACTACGAGGCATCAGGGGTTCTAACCTATCTAACCTATCTAAACTGTCTAACCTATCTAAACCTTATGTCATCTCATTTTTTATAATTTCAACCAACTTAACTAATCATTAAGTTCCAGCATTATAATCACTTATATAATGGAGTTGTTCCGGAGTTAGAGCGTCAATTTTAATACCCATAGCAGCAAGTTTTGTATTTGCAATAAATTCATCTTGTTCAACTGGCAAATCAAGCACTTCAAGCGGAAGTTTGTTTCCTGCTTTATGGTTTTCAACTAAGCGTAAATGGGACATAAACTGATTTGCAAAAGACATATCCATAACTTCAGATGGATGTCCTTCAGCAGCAGCAAGATTAACTAAACGACCCTGAGCAAGAAGATATAATTTTTTGCCATTCTTGAGAAGGTATTCTTCGCAATTTGGGCGCAAAGTTCTTTTGCTTACAGAAACCTCATCTAATTCTGGAATTTTGATTTCAGCATCGTAATGCCCGGTATTACAAATAATAGCACCTTCTTTCATTGACTCGAAATGATTTTTGCGGATTACATCGCAAACGCCAGTAGCAGTAACGAAAATATCGCCGACTTTGGCTGCTTCGTCCATAGTCATTACTTCGTGTCCTTCAAGCACGGCTTTAATTGCAGCAGTCGCTTTAACTTCAGTGCAAATTGTATTGGCGCCCATTCCTTTGGCGCGCTTAGCAACACCGGAGCCGCAATGTCCGTGTCCAGCGACAACGATATTTTTTCCGGCAAGTAAAACTGAAGTAGCTCTGATAATGCCATCAAGAGTGGATTGGCCAGTGCCGTAAACGTTATCGAAATCCCATTTTGTTTCAGTGTCATTTACAGCATATACTGGATAAAAGAGTTTTTCGCTAGCAGCTCTGGCTCTTAATCTTTGAATACCTGTAGTGGTCTCTTCAGTTCCACCGATAATGAAATTTTTTGCTAAATCTGTATAATTTTCGTGGACAGTGTTGATTAAATCGCAGCCATCGTCTAATGTAAGATGAGGTGGGGTATCAATTGTTCTGTCAATGCACCAGTAAAAGTCTTCTTTATTGTCGTACCATGCAAAGATTGAAATACCTTCGTCAGCAAGAGCAGCAGCTACAGCGTCATTAGTTGAAAGTGGATTACAACCGGACCATGATATTTCTGCACCGGCATCTCTGAAAGTGCGGATAAGGACTGCTGTTTCTTTGGTTACGTGAAGACAGCCGGCAATTCTATAACCTTTAAATGGCTTGGTTTTGCTATATTCTTCTCTTAATTTGGCAAGCACCGGCATTCTTGATTCTGCCCAATCAATAAGTTTTCTGCCTTCTTCGGCTAATTTTAGAGACCTAACGCAGTATTTGCCCGGCACTTCGTCAAAGCTGCCCTGTGCTTTCTTTTGTGGATATTTTGTTTCCGACATTTTTTTTCCTTATTTATTTTTGTAAATTAATTTAAATTCTAATTTTTTAAATTCAATAATTTTTCTAAATTTTCAACATCTAATAAATCTTTTATTCTTCCAGATGCTTCTTTATTTTTAATTAAATCTTCTAAACTAATATAAAATAAATCAATCTTATTATTATTAAATTGATATTGAACTACTTTTCTATGGCTCCAACATTTTTCAAAATCTATACCATCAATCTTATTGATTAAATCAATTCTATTTGGTGGAAATCCAAATTGAACAATTGTACCTTCATTAAAAAATACACTGGTATCTTTAATTCCCGGAATACTATAATTCCAAAACTTATTAAGAGCATTAAATAAGTTATGAACGTTTTTCTTGGAAATTTCATAAAAAATATCAATGTCACCAGTTAATCTAATAACTCCATAAAAAATAACAGCTTCACCACCAACAATTAGATATTTTACATTAAACTCATTTAATAAAAACAATAATTCTGTAATATCTTCTGAAAATTTCATTTTATTACGACTTTCCTTGACTTTCTAATATCAATAAATTTGCCGTCATAAACTCTTTTTTTCAATTCAAACGCAATTTCCTGCCTTTGTTCCGGAGTTAGCGAAGCTTGCTGAAGGAAATCGTATTCTTCAGCTTCTTTGCAATTTTTTGCTATATTTACTATTCTTTCCAATTTTAAAATTTAGTTAAAATCATTAAATACCTAATTTGTGAGTACTAAAATTTCAATTATGCCTGTCATTCCGAAACGAAGAGAGGAATTTAACTAGTCAATGATAACACAAGATTTAATATCCTTCGCAATGCTTCAACTTGAAAATTTTACGAACATTCCTAAAATAATTACTTTTTTTACATAATGCTATCACTTAAAGGAAATCTTTCTCAAGTTATTCAATATTTATGTCTTTAAATGTTCTAAAATTCAACTTATCCCGAGGGATAAAATATTTGTAACAATGCTTTTTTTAGTGTTTTTTTATTCCGTAGGAATTAAATATAACTGCTTTTTAATACATAATCCCTACAGGATAAGCACAGTTAAGGATTACACTTGTTACAAATATATAATCCTTACGGGATAAATTCCAATTACTCTAAAATTATTTTCATATTCTATAGAATTACTATTATTTGAATATGAATAGTTTTAGATGGCAATATGTAAGGTGAACTAATAATTAACAATTAATCATTAATCATTAATCATTAATCATTATTCCCCGAACTTTTCTTTCAGCATATCCACTAAATCTAATTTTTCCCAGGGAAATTCTGGTCGGCCAAAATGCCCGTAAGCTGCTGTTTGGCGATAAATCGGTGTGCGAAGATTTAGGCGATATATTATGCCATTTGGTGTTAAATCTATATTTTTCATAATGTAATCAGCTAATTCAGTATCTTTTACTTTTGATGAACCGTGTGTATCAATGTGAATAGAAACTGGTTTTGCAATACCGATTGCATAAGCAAGCTGGATTGTGCATTCTTTTGCGATATTTGCTGCAACAATATTTTTCGCAAGATGACGGGCAGCATAAGCTGCGGAACGGTCAACTTTCGATGGGTCTTTTCCTGAGAAAGCACCACCACCGTGTGGAGCGCGTCCGCCGTAGGTATCAACGATAATTTTTCTTCCCGTAAGTCCGGTATCTCCGTGTGGTCCGCCAATAACGAATTTTCCAGTTGGATTTACAAAATATTTCGTATTGTCGAGATATTTTTCTGGAATAATTTCATTTATTACGTATTTGATTACATCTTCACGGATTTGTTCCTGAGTTGCTTCAGGGTCGTGTTGCACAGCCATTACGACAGTATCAACTCTAAGAATATCTCCGTTTTCGTTATATTCAATTGTTACCTGAGATTTTGAATCAGGGCGAAGATATGGCATTAAAGTTCTATTATTTTTTCTAATATCTGCTAATTTTTTTACTAATTTATGAGCATACATAATTGTTGCTGGCATAAGTTCTTCAGTTTCTTTACAGGCATAACCAAACATCATGCCCTGGTCACCTGCGCCGCCGGTATCAACTCCCTGAGCAATGTCGGGTGATTGATGGTTAATCACGTTAATTACGCTACAGGAATGTGAATCGAAACGATAGCCGGCTTCTGTATAGCCAATATCATAAATAACATTACGCACCAAGCTTTGTAGATCTATATATGTATTTGTTGTAATTTCACCGCCAACCAGAATAAGACCAGTAGAAGCAAAACATTCGCAGGCAACGCGACTTAATGGGTCGTCTTTTAGCATTGCATCAAGCACAGCATCGGACACCTGGTCGCATATTTTATCTGGATGCCCTTCCGATACCGATTCTGAAGTAAATAAATACGTGTTTTTCATACTCATTGTTATCCTCATTTTTGTTTTATATAACTTACAAATTTACCAAAATAATATATTACAAAAAAGCATTAAATAAATAATAAAAAAATAGCTAATTTTGTAAAAAAATTTTTTTATTTTTTAAATTGAAAGGAAAAAAATGCCAGAATTCAAAAATTATATTAACGGAAAATGGGTCCCAGCCAAAGCAGGCAAAACTTTTAAAAATATAAATCCTGCAAATATTGAAGATGTAATCGGTGATTTTGCTTTTTCAGAGCAAGAAGACGTAAACAATGCCGTTGCTGCTGCAAAAGCTGCTTATAAAACTTGGAAGCTTGTTCCCGCACCAAAACGCGGCGATATCTTACGTAAAGTTGGTGATATTTTTAATCGCAGAAAAGAAGAACTTGCTCGCATTATGACCCGTGAAATGGGAAAACCAGTATTTGAAACCAAAGGCGATATTCAGGAAGCTATTGATACTGCATACTACGCTGCTACAGAAACACGCCGTCTATTTGGACATACTGCTCCAAGCGAAATGTCTAACAAGATGAACCTTTCATTTAGAAATCCGGTTGGTGTTTGTGGTATTATTACTGCTTTCAATTTCCCAGTTGCAGTACCATCTTGGAAAATTCTTCCAGCTCTTGCTGCCGGCAATACCGTAGTATATAAACCCTCAAAAGATACTCCACATTCGGGAGTAATTTTTGCAGAAATTCTTGAAGAAGCTGGTTTACCTGCTGGTGTTTTCAATCTCTTACTCGGAAAAGGTAGTATGGGCAATATGATGGTTGAGCATCCAGATGTAAATTTAATTGCTTTTACCGGCTCAACTGAAATTGGTTTCAAATTAGGTGAAATCTGCGGACGCACTAATAAAAAATGTTCGCTCGAAATGGGTGGAAAAAATGCTCAAATCGTTATGCCAGATGCCAATTTTGAACTCGCTGTTGAAGGTGCTTTATGGGGTGCTTTCGGAACTACCGGACAACGCTGCACTGCTACTTCACGCTTAATCGTCCATAAAGATTGCTATGATGAATTCATCGGTTTATTAAAGGAAAAAGCATCAAAACTTCGTCTTGGAAATGGTTTAGAGCAAAATACTGACGTTGGACCAGTTATTCACGAACAACAATTGCAAACCTGCATAGATTATGTGAAATATGGTAAAGAAGATGGTGCAAAACTTATTCTTGGTGGCGAAAGAGCAACCGATGGAGATTTAGCTAAAGGTTATTTCTTCCAGCCAACAATTTTCATTGACGTTACAAAAGATATGCGTCTTTTCAAAGAAGAAATCTTCGGTCCCATTCTTTCAGTTTCTAAAGCAGATTCACTCGAACACGCAATCGAATTACAAAATACCTGCGATTTCGGACTCTCTTCATCAATTTACACAAGAAACGTAAATGATGCTTTCCAGGCAATACGCGATATTGAAGCTGGTATTACTTACGTAAACAGCCCAACAATCGGAGCAGAAGCACATATGCCATTTGGTGGTGTTAAAGGTACAGGCAACGGACACCGCGAAGGTGGATGGACAGTATTCGATATCTTTACAGAATGGAAAACTGTTTATATTGATTTTTCTGATAAACTTCAAAGAGCCCAAATTGATAATTATTAATTGTTAATGATTAATTATTAATGATGATTTTATATATAGATTATCCTCCTTCCCAAGTTGCACTTGGGAAGGGAAAGTAGCTGATAATTGTTAATGAAAAATGAAATATCCCGTAGAATTAGTATTGATAGTGAATTTACGGGATATTTTGTTTTATCAGTTTTCTATAAGAGTAAAATAATATTGGGTTTAAATCGTAATTTTATTATTATTGAAATTTATAACATTTTAGTTTATTAGAAAAATGGATGCTAATCCTTACAAATATATAAACCCATTCACAGATTTATTTTAATAACACTAAACAAATTAACAAAATTAATTTTATGACATCACAGGAAATAAGACAATCGTTTTTAAATTTTTTTGTAGAAAAAGGGCATAGCATTGTTGAAAGTGCGCCCGTAATTCCATTTAACGACCCAACACTGCTTTTTACTAATGCCGGAATGAATCAGTTCAAAGATGTGTTCCTTGGAGTTGGTAACCGCAGCTATTCAAGAGCTGTCGATACTCAAAAGTGTATCCGCGTTAGTGGAAAGCATAATGATTTGGAAGAAGTAGGACGCGACACCTACCATCATACTTTCTTTGAAATGCTCGGGAACTGGAGCTTCGGCGATTACTATAAGCAGGAAGCTATCAAGTGGGCTTTTGAATTGCTTACTAAGGTATGGAAATTAGATGTAAATCGTCTACACGCTACAGTTTACAGAACCGATGACGAAGCTTTAGAAATATGGAAAAAATATTTGCCAGTCGAAAGGATCCATCGTTTTGACGAAAAAGATAATTTTTGGGAAATGGGTGAAACAGGTCCCTGTGGCCCTTGCAGTGAAATCCATTACGACAATACTGCTGATCTATCTGGTGCTGCACTCGTTAATGCTGGCACTCCGGCAGTAATCGAAATTTGGAATCTCGTTTTTATCCAATACAACCGTAAACAAGACGGAACTCTCGAACCGCTTACTGCCAAGCACGTTGATACTGGTATGGGCTTTGAACGTATTTGCGCTGTAATTCAAGGGAAATCTTCTAATTACGAAACAGATGTTTTCACTCCGCTAATTAATGAAATCGCAAAATTAAGCAAAAAAGAATACTCACAAGCACTCGAACACACTGACAGCATAGCAATGCGCGTGATTGCCGACCACGTCCGAACATTATCATTTGCTATTGCAGATGGGGCGCTACCGAGCAATGAAGGACGCGGCTACGTTTTACGCCGTATTCTTCGTCGTGCTTCACGTTTTGCACGAAATATTGGTTTCAGAGAACCCGTCATTTATTCTTTAGTCCACATTCTTACTGAAACAATGGGTGAAGTTTTCCCAGAATTGAGAAAAAATCAAAATACTATTGAAAGAGTAATCAGGGCAGAAGAAGAAAGTTTCCTGCAAACACTTGAACGCGGTTTAGACAAATTTGAGCAAATTTCAGAAATTGCAAAAAAAGAAAATAAAAATATAATATCCGGCGCTGATGCTTTCCTGCTTTACGATTCATTCGGTTTTCCTTTGGATTTGACTGAGCTAATTGCCCGCGAAAACAATTTTTCTGTTGATATTCACGAATTTAACGAAAAAATGAAGGAGCAGAAAGAACGCTCACGCAAGGCACGCAAGCAGTTCATTCAGGAGGTAGAGCAGTTCGACCAGCAGCTAAAAAGTGAGTTTATTGGTTATACTGAAATGTCAAGCGAGGCAAACGTTTTGTTTATAAAAGACAATCAAATTGTTTTCAATCAAACTCCGTTTTATGCTGAAAGCGGCGGACAGGTAGCTGATACCGGCAGCATTACTCTTGCTGGCGAAAAGTATGAAGTTACTGACGTCAAGAAGATTGGCGATGCTATTTTTCATTTTTGCGATAGGGACATTGAGCAGCTTGTTGGTGCAAAGGCATTTTTGGAAGTGAACGAAAAGCGTAGAAAAGATATAATGCGAAACCACTCTGCTACTCATCTTCTTCAAGAAGCACTTCTTGAAACTCTCGGTTCACACATCAAACAAGCTGGTTCGCTTGTTACTCCAGACTATCTACGATTCGATTTCAATCACTTTGAAAAATGCTCTCTGGAGGAATTGGAAAAAGTAGAAAAAATTGTTAATGAAAAAATTCTTGACGGAATAAACGTTCAAATAGAAGAGCTTGATTTGGAAGAAGCAAAGAAATATGAAAAAATAAAAATGTTCTTTGGCGATAAATATGGTGACAGAGTGCGTGTTGTTAAAATGGACCCTAAATTTTCAATGGAACTTTGCGGAGGCACCCACGTAAAAAATACTGCTGATATTAGCTTTTTCAAAATCATTTCCGAATCTTCCATTGCTGCCGGTGTAAGAAGAATTGAAGCGATAACCGGTAAGCAAGTGCAGAACTATATTACAGATTTGCAAAGCAAAATTGAGCAAAAAGCTAATGAACAGCAAGAGCTTTTAGAAAAAATCAAACAACTTGAAAAAGAGCTTAACTCTCTCAAAATGCAGGAAGTTGGGAAACAACTTGAAAAGCTAATCGAAAATGCTAATCAATTTGGTGATATTCGAATAATTGCAACAGAAATTCAGGCAGAAGATTTAGACCAGATGAGAAATATTGCTGAAAACCTGCGTAACAGCTTATCTAAAAACGGAATAGCACTTCTTTCAACAATATTAAACGAAAAGGTTCAGCTTGTTTGTACCGTTACAGACGATTTAACAGGTAAGTATCCTGCTTCCAAATTAGTGCTTGCTGCAGCAAAACAGCTTGGAGGCGGTGGCGGCGGGAAGCCACATCTTGCAACTGCCGGCGGAAAAGATATTAGCAAATTACCAGATTTGCTCAGGGGTTTTGCTGATTTAGTGAAAGAGATGTAAAGATTAATGAGTCCACTCTAAAAAGTGTCATACCCGTGAAAACGGGTATCAATAAATCACGCTGGGAATGGATTTCCGATTAAGCGGAAATGACATAATATCTTTTTTAGAGTGGACTCATTAATAATAAAATAATTTCAATGAATAGCAATTTATTATTCTACTAAATATAAGTAACTATTTTTTTAAAATAATCGCTATTTAGAAAATAAATAGAACTGAATAATATGAAACCATGGAGCATATCAACAACAGTAAGAAATCCAGAAAGAATAAGAAGTTTTCTATCTATTCTAAAAAAAATGGAAGGCCAAATTTGGGATAGACCAAATCAAAAGAAATTCCAAATCTTACTTATTCAATATAAAGTATATGGAGCAGGTGAAGCACAATTTTATAAAGATTTAACAAAAGAACAAGTTTATTTGATGGATAATCCTGAACCGATTGAATTTGAAGAAGCTGAAGAAATATTAGACTCAAAAAATTACGTTGGCGGAGGAGATATGAGAGGCAGACAATCATTCAATCCATTAGAGAAAATGGGGCTTGCCTTTCTTGATGATGATAACAAAATACGAATAAGTAATTTTGGAAATTATTTTTTACAGGAAGATTATGATTTAGGAGAAGTGTTTTTCAGAAGTTTTCTAAAATGGCAATTACCAAATCCTGATACTAATGATTACAAAGTTGAACATGGTTATAATATTAAACCTTTTATTGCTACACTACATTTGATAAATAAAGTAAATAAAATATGTAATAATAAAGGAACTAAAGCAAAAGGAATTTCTCGCATTGAATTTATGCTATTTGGACTGACATTATTCAATTTTGAAAAAATACAAGAGGATGCTGAAAATCTTTACAAATTTAGAGAAAAATTTGAAACGCTTAAAACAGACATTGAAAAGAATAAATTAATTGATGATTATATTGATAAAAACTTATCTCATATAGACGGAACAAACAATTTAAATGACTATGCTGATAATGTTATACGCTATTTTAGGTTAACAAGATATATTTATTTGCGAGGAAACGGCTGGTATATTGATTTAGAGCCAAGAAGAATAGTTGAAATCAATTCAATTTTACAAAATGATAATGCTTCTGCTATTGTATTTGAAAATAAAGCTGATTATAGGAACTATATTTGTGATTTAGCACAACCAATACTGCCTTGGGAAAACAAAAATGAACTTATAAAAATTGGTGAAGCAACAGTTTCTGACATTAAACAGTACCAAAAAGAATTAGCAGCAAAAGCAATATATTATCCTACCTTTGATTTAATTGACTTTAAAAATCTTTCTAATGAAAATTTAAAAAGTTTTATTCAAGATATAAGAGATTACAGGAAAAAACTACAACAATTAGAAATTCATCACTACTCTCAACAAACTATAGAAGTCGAAAAGTATTCAATAGAATTAAAAAATATCTTTAAATCAAAAAGTAAAAAGCCAGTTGAACTTGAAAGACTTTGTTCACTTGCATTAATTGCTTTAAATGATGCAATTAATATTAAACCAAATTACCCTGTGGGTGACGACAACGAACCTACATTTACCGCACCTGCAAATAAACCAGATATAGAATGTTATTACGAAACTTTCAATGCAATTTGCGAAGTTACTATGCTTACTAACCGTCAGCAATGGTATGCTGAAGGACAACCAGTAATGAGACATTTGAGAGATTTTGAAAATTCCAACAAAAAGGAAACATATTGCTTATTTATTGCACCTGACTTACATCGTGACACCGTTAACACTTATTGGAATTCAGTTAAATATGAATATGAAGGTATAAAACAGAAAATTATACCTATGACAATCAATCAATTTTTGATTTTATTGGATGCCCTGATTCAAAGGAAAAAAAATGGTAGTAAAATATATCATCATGAAATGAAATTACTATTTGATAGTATAGTTGAAATTACTACAAGAGTTAATAACTCTGATATCTGGTTGGCAACAATACCAGAAACAATAATCAAATGGAAAAATAAAATTATAGCTTAATGAAACTAAATCATATCTACGAAGGAGATTGTATTGAAATTATGGAAAAAGAAATTGATAAAAATTCAATTCCTTTAATTTTTGCGGATCCACCATACAATCTCTCAGGTAAAACTTTAAATCTTGAGAACAATACAACAGGAGGTGCATTTTATAAAGTAAATGAAAAGTGGGATACTTATGATTATAAGGATTACATAAAATTTACTCAAGATTGGCTTAATGCAAGTATAAACGTGCTTTCACCTAACGGTAGCATTTATATTTCTTGTACTCAACACAATATTGGCGAAATTCTTATAAATGCAAAAAAACTTGGTTTCAAATTAAACAACATAATTACATGGTATAAAACTAATTCAATGCCTAACATTACAAAAAGAACATTCACTCATTCAACCGAATTTATCTGCTGGTTTGTTAAGGGTAAAAATTGGGTTTTCAATTATGACCAAGTAAAGAAGTTTAATCCAAATAAAACTAAAGAGGGAAAAGAAAAACAAATGAGAGATTTTCTTGACTTTATTGAATTACCTATTGTTCAGGGAAAAGAAAGAATAAAAGCCGATAATAAGCGTGCTGCTCATCCAACACAGAAACCTGAAAAACTATTAGAACTCATTATTCTTGCATCTTCAAATGAAAATGATATTGTTCTTGACCCTTTCTTTGGTTCAGGAACGACAGGTTCTGTTGCAAAAAGACTTAATAGATATTGGATAGGTATTGAATGTAATCCAGAATACATAAACATTTCTAAAGAAAGAATGAATGAAAAATATACAATTATTTAATGATGATTGCTTGAATATTCTTAAATTAATTCCTGAAAAAAGTATTGATTTGATATTTGCAGACCCTCCTTATAATCTTTCCGGTGAAGGTTACTTGACAACTCAAAACGGTAAAGTTGCAAAACTTAATAAAGGTGATTGGGATATAATTGAAGATATACATAAATTTAATGAGGAATGGATTCAAGAATGTATTCATGTTTTATCTGACACAGGAACAATTTGGATTAGTGGAACTTTGCATAATCACCCTTCAGTTGGTGTTGTTTTAAAAAAATTAGGTCTTTGGATTATTAATGACGTAATATGGTTTAAACGTAATGCAACACCGTTATTATCTAGTAATAGACTTGCTCCATCAACAGAGCTAATTTGGGTAGCAAGTAAATCAAAAAAATACCTTTTTAATTACGATATAGCAAAGAAGATTAATGGCGGAAAACAAATGAAAAATCTTTGGGAAATAAATGCTGAAAGACATAAAACAAAACACCCAACAGAAAAACCTGAAAGTTTATTGCAAAGGATTATTCTCCTTGGAAGCAATGAAGGTCAAACTGTACTAGATCCATTTACTGGAAGTGGTACTACTGGTGTTGTTGCAAAGAAATTAAACAGAAATTTTATAGGTATTGAAAAAAGTAAAGAATATTATGAAATTGCAAAAAATCGGATAGATTATCTGGATGAAGACTTCAAAGTTTTTCATAATTGTATCAATATAAATACCAATAATTATAATTCAGTAGAGAAAGAAAAAAAATTATTTTAATATGTATGACAGTTCTTATGTTATGTTTTGAAAGTAAATTGTTATCATATCGGTCATTGAGCGTAGCAGAAATGACCATTTCTTTACTCTAACTCTTCGAAGCTGCCATTTTTTATTTTCATCAACGTAAATTCATATTCTGCTCTGCACAATTCATCGAATTTTATATAGTTGAATGAACCGCTCATTGTAGAATTTTTTGTAAATTGGAAAACCTCATCACGAGTATATTTAGAGCTATTTGCTGCATTTTTTAACAATAGACATAAATCAATGCATTCGGCAGAAAAGGCAGTAGGGCGGTAACCGTATTCTGTTTGAAATTCTTTGATTAATGAGAAATTGTAATTGATTTTCGGATAAGAAAAAATTAAGCCGTTAGATATGCTATCAGATAGTAGTTTATTAGTCAGAACAGGTCTTGTTCCAATAAATTTTGAACTAATACCAAGAGTTCTAGCTTGATTTAAAATGGTATTGGTTTCAGAAGTAGTAATAAGCACTACCACATCAGGTTTTTTACTTGCAATACGTATTAATTCTTCAGTAAAATCAGTTTTAGAATCGTCATATAATTCAGTAGCAACAACTTTATTTCCCAATCCGTTAATTAAATTGGCATTCCATGATTTTCCTAAATCATTATTAATATACATTACAGCAATTTTGTTATAATCTGATAGTTTGTTTATCAAAAATTCACTTTCATTATTTACTCTTACAGTCATTAAAACAGAAGAAAGCAAATCTGACCTGTTAAAAGCGGTGCTTCCTACCGGAATGTGAAGTAAATTGTTTTGAGCAATTTTTTCAGCTAAATAATTGCTAATCCAGCTTGATAGTGTAACAATTACCGGCTTTTTATCTTCCGCTATTATCAAATTCAAAATTGAATCAGCAGACTCATTTATTCCCTGACAATCGAAGAAGTTAATTTCAAAATTACTATATTTTTTTTGAATTAGCTCTAATGCTTGCTTACATTCAAGTCCATAAATTCTGTAATGACCCGACAAATCTAAAATTGCTGCAATTTTTAATTTCTTTTGTTGCGGATTATTTGTAGAACTATCGTTGCATCCTATCAAAATAATAAGAAAAGATAAAATCAATAAATATTTGTTCATTTTTTTTCCTAATATCAATTTTTTATCTACAAAACTAATTTAAAAAATTAAATTTCAATGGAAAAAAATGTTTTTTCTGTTTCTTTTGTTTTAATACCAAACCGCTAACTATAATGATAATATAATCTGTCTTTCTGAGGCGAATATAAACGAAGATGTTTACTTTTGGAGAAATGAACTTTTTAGTCATCCGATGACTTCCGCTTTCATATTTATCATTATAATTTCATATAATACATATAGTTACGTGCTAATAAAACCGAAGTGGTTCATTATGAGAGTAGCGATGAATCTCACAAGTCATTGATACCACATAGTTTGAGATTCTTCGCTTCGCTTCAGAATGACATTATGATTTTGTAATATTAGTTATCGGTTAAATATTAGAACTACTGATTTAATATCGAAAATATGGGATTAAAGTGATTTGCTAAGTTAAGAATAAATTTGCTTTTTTTTCCCAAATAAATTATAGATTTACTCTTATGTTAGAATAACTCTATAATTTATTATGGATTTATATATTTGCAATTTTGTAAAATTACATTTTTTGAATATAAAAACTATATTTATTACGAAATAAAGACCTATGAAGGGACAGGAACTCAGAAATTACCAAATCCTTGTTATTGGATACAAATCAAGTTTTTTATCCTTAGAAATAACAGGTATATTTTCGACCTTTGCTTGTGCTATAATTATTCTATCGAATGGGTCGCGGTGGTGTAATTCTAATTCACTTATATAAGCTGCATGCTTGAAATTTATTTTTAAAAAAGAAAAATGCTGCTTTTGAAGTTCTTCTATAAATTCATTCAAACTGATATTTAAAGATAATTTGTTGATTTTGATTTTTACAGCCATTTCCCAAACACTTGCAACACTGATATAACAAATATTATTTACGTCAGTGATGATTTTATTGGACAACTCTGATAACTGTTTATTACCTTCGCTGAACCAAATAATAGTTTGAGTATCAAGAATATATTTCATATTATATACTCCTTTTCTTCTTTGATTTCATCATTAAAATCTTCTGTAGTTGAGATTTTTCCATAAAGAAAACCTACTTCTCTTTTTGTTAAATCTTTTTTTTGTTTAGATTTAAAAAATAAAAAATCAATAAAAGAAGCGGCTTCTTCTTTTAATTCTTCTGGTAGCAACTCTAACTGGTTTTCCAAATTTTCAATATTCATTTTTTATTTCCTTATTTTCTTTGAATATAAAATAATAACATATTTTTAATTTTCCAATTATTTTTTTTTAATTTAGAACCTCACCTTACGCATTCCCCTCTTGAGAGGGGCTGGAGTGTGTTCTTTTTCCTTTT
>DAIOVK010000023.1:0-14302 GCA_036759045.1 Kapaibacterium sp. (SeqCode)
TGCTTCTGAAAAACAATTTATTGCTGGTAACGCAGAATTGCCCAATATATCGAAAATTTCGATTTTGAATGACTGCGGATAATTCAAATTAAATTTATATTCAAATTTGCTTGATGCAGGATTTGGAAAAACCTGTGAAGAGTTTATTTGTTCTAATTCTTCATTTATGCTAGAAAAACCATCTTCATCATATTTAAAAACTTTACCATCAAAAGTGCTTATCATAAATTTTCTTGGCGTAGGAAAGGTTAAATATGTTACTATATCGCTAATATCGTCCAATATAAACGATGAATCCTGCACCCAGGTTTCTCCGCCATCTGTAGTATAAACTAATAAATTACTTCTACTTGTGCACATTCCTTTTGATAAATCTGCAAATTCAATATTTAATAATGGAAAAGGTGGGTCAAAACGTTTATCTAACTTTTTTAGCCAAGTTTTCCCACCATCTGTAGTTTTTAAAATAGTATTTTCTCCGATATGAGGGTATAATGAATCTGGTCGAAATAATGTAAACCAACCAACATCATTATTAATGAAAAAGTATGTTTGCGGGCTTTCCCGGTTTTTTATTATAAATATCGGAAAATGATTCCATGTCTTACCTTTATCATCTGAACGACAAAAATAATAAAACATTGAATCTAAATTATATGATATACAAGTTAATACTGAATCTGAAAGTATTTTAGGGTCAATTTTAACATCAAAATTTGGCTGATTCTCTAGTATTGACCAAGTAGAGCCAAAGTCAGTTGATTGAATTAAAACAAAAGAATCTTGTTCAAACAAATAGGCATGGGAAATTCCAAATCCATTCTTGTTAAAATCAAATGGACCTAATAAACAATTCAAATTCGTTCTCAGAGTATCCCAAGTTAAACCACCATCAATTGTTCTTTGAATATCATCATTTACAGAAGAAATTATAATAAAATCTGGAGATGGAAATGAATATGCAAGAACGTTATCATATTTATTTACAATTCCATTATCTAAAACAATTCGCCAGTTTAAACCACCATCAGTAGTTTTAAAAATAAAAGCACCTTTACCAATACAGCAAAATAATGCACAGTTTAATGAGTCCACACATTCTAATTTTGTTGCTGTTAAATATTGTTTTATAGTATCAATCCCAATTAGTGTATCTTTATCGAAGTATTCTCTAACATAAAAGATTTGCTTCCAGTTTTCTTTTTTCCAATTACCGAATTCCTGTGAGTTTAAAAGAGCAGATAAGCATAGAAAAAATAAAATAAACAGAAATATTTTTTCATAGTTTAAACCTCATATTGTTAATAAGAATAAATTAAAAATCCCATTCAATCTATATTTGAATGAAAGTATATTTCAAATGTTATTAAGCTATAGATTTTCTGCCGTTTTTAAAAATTTATTATGTAAAATAATCTGTTATTATATTAAGAAATTTTTTTGAAAAATGCAAGAGAAAACATTATAAAATTATTTTTTTTAAGAATTTTAATAGCTCCCTAATTGACATACAATTCTCATTCATACTATCGGCAAGATAATAGTATGACTTTTCTTATTTTCATAAAGTTCTTGAACTTTGCGAAAGTTTAGGTGGTAATAATGACTTTTGAGATTTCTCGCTACGCTCGAAATGACATCTTTACTTGTCATTCTGGCGTATGCCAGAATCCATCTTACTTTTTGGTTATTTGTAATAATACTAATGACTAATGCCTAATGACTAATTGCCATAAACCGATAACCATAAACCAAAAACTATAAACCGATAACCATAAACCAAAAGCTGACAGCCGATTGCCGACAACTGACACTAATCACTATCTTGATTTGTATTTTCTTAGTCCGAAAGTAAAAGTAATGCCACCGTTTTCCATAGCATCGACAGAAATTTTGGATTCATGGGATTCAATAATAGCCTGAACTATTGAAAGTCCCAAACCAAAGCCGGAACCAGACCTTGATAAATCTGCCCTATGGAAACGCCTGAATAAATCCTGTAGTTTGTCTTTATCTATAGAATCACTTTCATTGTAGATTCTGAACATTACATCGTTTTTAAATTCGTATAATTTTATAGAAATAACATTGTCTTCTTTCGAGAATTTTATTGCATTATCAAGTAAATTTAAAATAGCTCTTTTAATCAAAGCCCTGTCCGCAGATACTTCTGTCGAACCATCAATTTGAAATTTAATAACAATATTTTTATTTTTTGCTAAACTGTCCACTGAATCAATACATTCATAAATCAACTCATCATATTTGAAAAAGTGGGGCTTTGGAATAAGCATTTTAGAATCGTAGCGGGTTAAAATAAGCAAATCCTGTGTGAGTTTGTTTAGATTTTGCAGCTCATTGATGCATTTATTGATTGTCAGTTCGATTTCAATTGGCAAATCATTCTGCAATAGCAATTCTAATTCGAGCAGAACGACAGTAATAGGAGTTCGAATATCGTGTGAAGCATCTGCAATAAATCGCTGCTGACTTTTAAACGCTTTTTCCAATCTGTCAATCATATCATTAAATGTCAGTGCAAGCTTATTTAGTTCATCATTAGAATTATTGATTGGCACTCTTTTGTTAAGTTTGTTATATCTGATTGAAGCGGCTGTATCTGTCAGCCGTATTACTGGTTCAAATGCCTTCCTTGCGATTACAAAACCAATTATTCCGGAAATCAGGATTGCAATTGGAACAAAAACTGCAATTGAAATAAAAAGCTGGATTAATGATTCATTAAATTTGTCAAGTGAAGTAATTACAATCAGTTTGTAGTTGTAACCGTCGTTTAATTGGATTGGTGCAGAGTATAATCTGTAATCAACGTCTTTATATTTAATAGTAAAAAATTTTTTTCCGAAAGATTCTCTTTGGTTGTAAATTATTAAAATATTTCTAATGTCTTTAATTGAATTTTCTTCAAAAATAATTGAATCGTTAGAAGTTAAAAAGAATTTATGAGACTTAAGAACAGATAAAGGAATTTCTTCTTTTTCAAGCAATTCGTAGAAAAGTTCATCAAGGTCGGCGCTTTCTTTTTTTAAATCGGAAACTAAAAATTTTGCATATTCAGCTAAATCGTTATCAATTGCCGTTAAGCTTTGCTTTTCGTAGAGCCAATACATTGCCGCCGATACAGAAAACATAATAATCGTTGAAGCAGTCATATACCAAAGTGTCAATCGTATAGATATTTTTATTTTCATATCCAATTTTTCATTAATTTTAAATTTTATAAAATTAAACTTAATTGAATTTTTTATGAATTGCAAACAGAATATTAAAAATTTTTCAAAAAATCAAATAGAAGATTACTTTATTAGCATATATGAAAAGAAATATAGAGTAGAGCAACTCGAAAATGCTATTTATAATCAAAGGATTAGTGATTTTTCTCAGATTTCAAATTTTCCAAAAATATTAAGAGAAAAAATTCAAAATAATTTTGATTTAGATTCCTTAAAATTAGTTGAGAAAAAAGAATGTATTGTTGATAATGAAGATGAAACCACGAAATATTTATTTGAGTTAACTGATGGACAGAAAATTGAATCTGTTCTAATACCGTCGGAGAATCGCAATACAATTTGTGTTTCTACTCAGGTTGGTTGCCCTGTAGCTTGTAAATTCTGCGCCTCAGGGAAAATTGATTTTATGAGAAATTTAGATGTTGCTGAAATTATTGACCAATTCTTAATGACTGAAAGAATTAGCGACAAAGACATTTCTAATATTGTGTTTATGGGTATGGGAGAGCCACTTTTAAATTTTCAAAACGTTTTAAAAGCAATAAACATTTTTTTAAATAAAATAAATATTTCCAGAACAAAAATTACTCTTTCGACCGTAGGATTAGTTCCTGAAATAAAGAAGCTTGCTGATGAAAATATAAGGATAAAACTTGCTATTTCTCTTCACGCTACTAATGATTTCAAAAGAGAAAAGATTATTCCTATTGCTAAAAAGTATAATATTAATGATTTAATCGGAGCAGTTGAGTATTACTATAATTCTATTTCAGTTCCGGTAACTTACGAATATATTTTGTTTGAAGGTTTTAATGATACGAGTGAAGACATTAAGCGACTTGCTAAAATCACCAAAACTGTAAATTCTAAAGTCAATCTGATTCCCTTTAATGATATTTCATTTATCCAATCTAAAGGTAGTGATTTTGTTTTAAAAGCAGCAAGTCCGGAAAAGATTTTGGATTTTGCTGAAAAGTTAAGGAAATTAAACGTTATTGTAAATATACGCAATTCTGCCGGTGCAAATATTTTCGCTGCCTGTGGACAATTAGCAAGAGTTTATAATACAGATTATAAATAGTGCTATGATAGAAACAAGACGCTTAATAATCAGACCACTGTCTTACAACAAGTTAAAAATTTATTGCGAAGATTCTGTCCTTTTAGCAAAGGAAATGAATCTGAATGTTTCCAATTCTTTAGTAAATGAAGAAACCCAGGAAGCTATCAAAAACGATTTGCTACCTTTTCTTGTTGATTCAAATAAATATGCTTTTTTCGCTTTATTTTGAAGCGAGCGATGAAGACGATTTACGAATGTCTGGTTTTAGAAAAGATGGTAAACATACTAATCCACAGATTTATCTAAGTCTATTGGTAGGTTTGGGTGGGTATGCAATAGGTTATCAGATTTATAAGGGGAAGTTAAGTGAAAGACATACCTTGATACCATATATTGAGGGGATAAGAAAAAAGTTCAATCTTGACAAACCGATATTGTTAGCCGACAGTGGTTTGCTATCAAGCAAGAATACGCAATCACTTCGTGAGATGGGTTATAAATATATTCTTGGTGGTCGAATAAAGAATGAGAGGACTGAAATCAAGCAAAAAATACTATCTCACAATCCATCAACAGAAAAGCCAATAGTAATAGAAAAGAATGCAAATGAAAAGCTAATAGTTTCATATTCGCCAGCTATGGCAAAAAAAGATATCTATAATTGGCAAAAGGATTGAAACGATTAGAAAAACAAATTAAATCAGGCAATCTAACGATTAATAACAGAGGATATAATAAATATTTAAAGATTAATGGAAAAGTAAATATTGAAATTGATTATAACAAATATGAAGCTGATTCCTGTTGGGATGGCTTGATAGGATATATAACAAATATAGAATTAGAGCGTGTTTTAATGAAGAAAAGTTAGATATATCAATAGTAAATGCAGTGGAGTTAACATACAATATGTTTGAATTGACTTATACGATTCCTGAAACTAATAGATTAATTAAAAAATATTGCAAATGGATGAAAAGTAAGCTGAGCTATACAAAATTATAGAAAAATACTTTTAGGGTGTCCCAATGCTGAAAACAGGTGTTTAATTATTATTGGTTATAAAAAACTAATAACCAATAGTTAATTGCCGACAGCCGATAGCCGACTCCAATCTTATTTAAACTTTTTCATATAAAAAAAAATAATACTTGCTTTTTTTTTTAAATAAATCTATATTTGCTTTTAGAGTATAATTTATTATTAATTAAATAAAATGAATAATAGTATTTATTTGGATTTATTGCATAACGCGGCTTTACTGCTTGCAATCGCTTTTATTTTTAATATTACATTAAGAAAATGGCAGTTTGAAACAGCAATATTAGGCAAAATACTTGTTGGTGCTTTAATGGGTATCGTATGTATTGCATTAATGGCAACACCCTGGACTTTGGAAAAAGGAATTATTTTCGATACACGTTCTGTTTTGCTTTGTATTAGTGGTTTGTTCTTTGGTGCAATTCCGACTATAATAACAATGATTATTGCTATTTCATATAGAATAGTGCTTAGCGGAACAGCAGCAGTAACGGGAGTATCTGTAATCTTAGCATCTGGACTAATCGGTTTGGCTTGGCGCCATTTTCGCAAAACACCACTTGTTAAGATAAAAAACTGGGAATTATATTTAATTGGTATTATCGTCCATATTGTTATGCTGGCACTGATGCTTTTAATGCCTTATGAAAAAGCTATTGAAGTTTTAGAGAACATAAGTTTACCAGTTTTAATAATCTATCCAATCGCAACTGTTTTACTTGGAATATTAATCAGAAACCAATTAAATGAAGAAATAATAAATAACCGAATCCTTCAAAGTGAGGAAAATTTATCTATTACTTTACATTCAATCTCAGATGCCGTAGTTTCAACTGATGAAAACGGAAACGTAGTAATGATGAATCCGGCAGCAGAAAAGATTTTGGGTTATAAAATTGAAGAAGCAAAGGGAAATAAATTTTGCAACTATTTTAAAATTTATGACGAAACAACAAAAGAAGATATACAATGTCCTGTTAATCAAGTTCTTGCATCAGGGAAAATTGTTGGACTATCCAATCATACAATATTAGTTTCTAAAGATGGCAAAGAATACAACATTTCCGATGGCGCTGCACCAATAAAAGACTTTTTTGGTAATATCAAAGGAGTAGTAATTGTTTTCTCTGATGTATCAGATAGCCACAAGGCAAGAAAAGATTTAACAGAAAGTGAAAAACGATTTAGGAGTTATATTGATAATGCTCCCGATGGTGTTTTTATAACTGACAATCAGGGAAATTTTGTAAATGTTAATAGATCAGCAACAATAATGTCTGGTTATTCTCAGGAAGAGCTTTCAAAATTGAATTTACGGGAAATAGTATATGAAGAAGATTTACAAATTGGATTAAATCACTTTCAAACTATAATAGAAAAAGGCGAAGCTTTCGGTAATTTCCGTTTTAAATTAAAAGACGGTTCAGTTAGGAATTGGTCAGTAAGAGCTGTAAAAATAACTGATAACACGATTCTTGGATTTGCAAGCGATATTACAGAAGAAATAATACTTAAAGAAAAGCTCAAAGCAAGCGATAGAGTTTTTAACTACAGCGTTGATATGCTTTGCACTGCTAATTACGATGGATACTTTACTCATCTTAATCCGGCATGGGAGAAAACTCTCGGCTGGGATTTGCAAACACTTCTTTCAAAGCCATACAAAGAGTTTATTCACGCAGATGATATTTATGGAAGAACCATTGATGAAATTGATTTGTTAAATTATAGAATCAGATTTTTATGTAAAGATGGAACTTTTAAATGGCTCTCATGGAACATCTATCCTTATCCGGAAGAAAAAGTTATTTTTGCTGTTGCCCGTGATATTACTAAACTTAAAGAAAATGAAATTGATTTAAAAGAAAGCGAGAAAAAGTATAGGACTCTATTTGAAAATATGAACGAAGCATTTGCGCTGCACGAAATAATTTTAGACGAAAATAATGAACCAGTTGATTACAGGTTTATAGAAATAAATTCAGTTTTTGAAGAATTAACCGGCTTAAAAAGAGAAGAAGTGATTGGGAAACGAGTTTTAGAAGTTTTACCGAAAACAGAAGAAAACTGGATAAAAACTTATGGCGACGTAGCTCTTACTGGAAAATCAGTAAATTTTTATGATTATTCAAAAGAGTTAAATAAATTTTACAATATTAAAGCATTTTGTCCCCAAAAAGGTTACTTTGCTGTTACATTCACTGATATTACTGAACAAAAACTTGCTGAACAGACAATAAAAGAAAGCGAAGAAAGATACCGCAGCTTATTCGAAAATAATCATGCTGTAATGATGATTATTGACCCCAAAAATGGAGAAATTATTGAAGTTAATCCAGCTGCAGTTAAATTTTACAGATGGAGTAGAGAAGAACTTTTACAAAAGAAAATTTCTGAAATTAATATATTAAGCGAAAATGATGTTCAAAAGGAAATGAATTTGGCTCAGCAGGAAAAAAGAAATTGTTTTATTTTTAAACATTTGATTGCTGATGGAACTTTTAGAGATGTAGAAGTTTATAGCGGCCCAATAACCATAAACGAAAAGCCATTGCTTTATTCAGTTATTCATGATATTACAGTAAGAAAGAAAGCAGAAGAATTAGTTCGTGAAAGTGAAGAAAGATATAACAGATTTATTAATACTCATTCTGATATTATTTTTGTTAAAGATGATGCCCTCCGGTATATTGTTGTTAATGATGCTTACTGTAATTTTGTAAATAAAGATCGAAAGGATATTCTGAATAAAACAGATTATCAGCTAATGCCAAAAGAATATGCTGATAACTGTAAAGAAAGTGACAGAAAAGCTCTATTGTCCGGAAAAACTTATTTTGTAGAAGAACAAGTCGGTAATCAAATCTTTGAAGTTACTAAATTTCCAATAAAACTATCTAAAGGGAAAATAGGAGTTGGTGCTATTATTAAAGATATTACTGAACAAAGAAAGTTTATTGAAAAAATAAAAACAAATGAAGCCCGATTCAGAGGCTTGGTTGAAAATGCTTTTGATGGTATTTACTTAATAAGAGACAAAAAATATGAATTTGTAAATGAAAAATTCTGCGAAATTACCGGATATACCCGTGAGGAATTGCTTTCTGAAGATTTTGATTTCAATGTATTGCTAACTGAAAGCAGTAAAGAATTAATGAGAAAGAGATACGAAGCAAGATATTCTCATCAGGAACTAAGTAATTTATATGAAATTGAAATTGTAAATAAAAATAATGAAAAGAAAGCTCTTGAAGTTAGCACCGTTGTTCTTGAAGATAAGGAATCAATATTAGTTCTTGGTATAATGAGAGATATTACTGAACGAAAAATTGCCGAAGTAAAAATAAAAGAAGATAGCATAAGACAGCAAAAATATAACAAATATATTTCAGAACTTATTAAAGACGGAGAATTTGTATCTGGAAAATTTAGTGATAATTTAAGGAAAATCGTTAAAGCAGCTTCTGTTATGTTAGATACTGAAAGAGTAGGTATCTGGATTTATAATCAAAATTATACAGAAATGTATTGTAAAACTCTTTATGAGAAATCAAAAGACTCGTTTAGCAAAGGTTTAAAATTGTTTACTAATGAATTTCCAAATTATGTTGAAGAACATAAATCCGGAAGAATTATTGCTGTCGAAAACGTTTATGAAGACCCGATAACTAATCAAATCTCTTCATCATATTTTATTGAAAAAGATACCAAATCATTGCTTGATTCTCCGGTTTGGACGCAAGGACGTCTTGCTGCTATTTTATGTTTTGAAAATACCGGGCAGCATAGAAAATGGTTACCCGATGAAATTCAGTTATCCTTAACTCTTGCTTCATTCATTTCTTTATGCTTAGAAACTCATCAAAGAAAACAAATTGAAGAAGCATTAAGGGACAGCGAAGAATTGCACAGAAAACTCTTAATGACTGTTCCGGACATTATCATTAGAACTGATATTAATGGCCATATTACTTTTGTTAATGAAACTTCTTTCCCATTATTCAATATGTTATCAATAGAAAAAGTTTATGGAAATAATTTTTTAAATTTCATAGCAGAAGAAGACAGAGAAAGAGCAAAAGAAAATACTTTAAAAATGTTTGAAAAACAGCTGGGTATAAAAGAATACAAGCTCAGATTTGATGATGGAATTGAGATAATTTGTGAAGTTAACGGTGATATAATTCTTGATGTTAATAATCAACCTGTTGGAATGGTCTTTGTTATTAGAGATATTACCGAAAAGAAAAAAACTGAAGAACAAATTTATCTTAAATCATTAGTCCTTAATCAAATACAGGATAAGGTTACTATAACAGATTTAAATGGGACCATTATTGATGTTAATAATGCTGAACTTGAGCTACTCGGCTATACAAAAGAAGAAATTATTGGCTCATCTGTTAATATGTATGGTGAGGACATTCAAAAAGGAGCTTCGCAAAATGAAATATTAGAAAATACTCTGAAATATGGGCATTGGAGAGGTGAAGTTGTCAATTATAATAAACAAGGTGAAGAATTTATTTTAGACTGTAGAGTATCAACGATTTTTGATTTGAATAATAATCCGATTGCACTCTGCGGTATTTCAACCGACATTACCCAACAAAAAAAGGATGAAGAAGAACTCAAACAAAAAAACGAATTTATTCAAAAAATTTTAGACAACTTACCAATTGGAATTGCTATAAATTCTATTAGTGATAATCAGGTTCTATATTTCAATCATAAATTTGAAGAAATCAATGGCTGGGATAAAGAAGTTTTATATGACATAGATAAACTCTTTTTGAATACTATTCCAGATGAAAAATACAGGAGCGAAATTAGAACAAGAATAAACATTGATATGAAATCCTTAGATGAAAACAAGATGCATTGGGAAAATTTAAAAATAATAACACAAAACGGTGAAAATAAATTTATTAATATAGCAAATATTCCTTTGATAGAACAGGATTCAATGGTATCGACTGTAATTGATATTACAAAACAAAAGCGAGCTGAAGAAGCACTTGAAAAAAGGATTATTGCTTTAACTCAACCAATAAATGACAGCACCAGCATTACATTTGAAGATTTATTTAATATAGACGAAATACAAAAAATACAAGATGATTTTGCAAATGCTACCGGCGTAGCTTCTATAATCACTTATCCTGATGGAATTCCAATCACAAAGCCGAGTAATTTCTGTATTTTATGCAAGGATATTATTAGAAAATCCGAAAAAGGACTTATAAATTGTTATAAATCTGATGCAGAAATGGGTAAAGTATCTTTAGATGGTCCGAGAATACAGCCATGCTTTAGTGGTGGTCTCTGGGATGCCGGTGCTGGAATTTCAGTCGGTGGAAAACACATTGCTAACTGGCTGATTGGGCAGGTTCGAGATGAAACTCAAACCGATGAAAATATGATAAAATATGCTGAAGAAATCAATTTTGATAAAGATGTTTTCTTAGAAGCTTTTCGCAAAGTGCCTTCAATGTCAAGAGGAAAATTTGAGAAAGTTGCTCAAGCTCTTTTTACTTTAGCAAATCAATTGTCTAATATTGCTTATCAAAACGTTCAGCAAGCTCGCTTCATTACTCAAATGGAAAAATATGATGAAGTGTTAAGGAATGAGAAGTATTTTTCCGACAAACTGATTGAAAGCTTGCCCGGACTTTTCTTTATGTTCGATTCAAATTTGCAAATTGTCCGCTGGAATAAAAATAAAGAAATATTCCTCGGCTTAAATCCAGATTCAATAAGAACTCACAATATTTTTGATTCAATTGATGATTCCGATAAACAACTTTTAATAGATGCAATAAAAGTTGCTTATGAAAAAGGTTCTGCTCAAGGTATTCTCAAACTTATACGATATGACGGCGAAATTTGTTCATACCATATTACCGGACAACGTTTTGACACAAATCAAGAAACTTTCTTAATGGGAGTTGGTATTGATTTTTCTAAAAGAATTAAAATGGAGAATGAGTTATTAATCGCAAAAAATAAAGCTGAGCAAAGCGATAAATTAAAAACTTCTTTCCTGCAAAATATGTCTCATGAAATTAGAACTCCTTTAAATGGCATTATGGGATTTTCTAGTTTGCTTCGTGATTTTGATGAATTAATTGATGAAGAAAGATATGAGTATATTGATTTAATAATTAATTCTTCTAAAAGACTATTGGCTATTGTCAGTGACGTATTGGAAATATCTCGTCTTGATAGCGGTATTGCTAAAGTTAATATTTCAAATTTTTCTTTATCTGAAATGTTCCATTATATTAATTCTCTTTATTATGACTCAATCCAAAAAAAAGGAATTAATTATATTTCAAATCTGCCAGATGATTATTCAAAATTATACTTAATAACAGACAAAGACAAACTTTATCAAATAATTATTAATTTATTAAACAATGCGACTAAATTTACCGAAAAAGGTGAAATTGAATTTGCTTGCTTTATTGAAGATGATAACTTTAAATTTTCAATAAGAGATACTGGGATTGGAATAAAGGATGAGTATCTGGATAAAGTTTTTGAAAGATTTTGGCAATATGAAGCATTTTCAAATGAAAAATTTGGAGGAACCGGGCTCGGCTTATCTATTTGTAAAGAAACTGCGAATCTCTTAGGATTCAATTTATCTGTTGTTTCTGAATTAAATGTTGGTTCAATATTTATTCTTAGTATTCCACTTAGTTATGTTAAAGGAGGAAACATAATGCAAAAAAATATTACTGAAAAAAAAGAAAAAATTATACTTCCAGAAATGAATGTGCTTGTAGTTGAAGATGAAGATACAAATTATCTTTATTTTAAGCAATTATTGAAAAAAGAGAATGTCCGTATTACCTGGGTAAAAAACGGTTTTGATGCAGTTAATAAAGTTAAAGAAGATAAATTCGATTTAATTCTTATGGATTTAAAAATGCCTCTTTTAAGCGGTTTTGAAGCTACAAAAATGATAAAGGAGGCAAATCCTAATTTACCTATAATCGCTCAGACTGCTTATTCGCACCAAGATGAAAAACAGGCAGCTCTCGAAGCAGGTTGCGATGCCTTCATTTCAAAACCGATTGAACAAAATGAATTATTCAGTATTATTGTTGATGTGATGAATAAAATTTAAAAAATTAAGTGAGTTCTAAAAGTTGACATTTCGAATTCCATAAAAATTCAAATGCTTAATTTAATAGGAAATGATATAAGTTTTAGAAATCATAAAGAAAAGGTGTCATTCCGATACGAAGTGAGGAATCTCAAACTCTGTGGTAGCAATGACTTGTGAGATTTCTCACTTCGTTACCAATGACATCTTTTCTCAGTCATACTATCAACAAGTTGATAGCATGACTTATGTCTTGTCTTGCTATCAGATTGCTGATAGTATGACTGAAAAACACTGCTTCAGAATGAGACTTTTAGTGATGTCATCTCCCATTTAAATAAAGGTCTTACTTTATCAGGGGGTTCAAAATGACAAGCATACGAAATAGCAAACTACGAGGGGTCAAGAGTTTTGAGTTTAGATTTAAAACTTTCATAAAATTTCCTAAATCTGCGAAAGTTAAAAGCCAGAGTTCCTTTTCTTCAAGTTTTGAACATCTGGCTTTTTCTCATAACGTTCATTTAATCAATTCAATATTTCATTTCTTAAACTGGAAATATTTTTGCTGAATGATTTTAGCTCTTCTTCAGTAAATGGGATGTTGTTATTTAATTTTTGCTTAAATATGACAAAAGCTGGCTTAATTTTCGATAAATACTCTTTATATTCTTTGTGAATTGGTTTATCGCCAAGTTTATCCCAGATGTTTTTTAAAAGATGTTGAAGTGGGACACCATTTGCATTAAGATACTCAATAAATTTTGTCATTACTTGTTGTTTTTTGTCTGAATCCTGAAAACAATTTAAAATATAATATGCTTCAGTCATATACCCGATAGCAAAATATACAAGAAAGTCTTCATTTGAATTTTTTGCCTTTTGAATGACTTGTATTCTATCTGCTTTGAATTTCTTTTTCAAATCGTTAAACAAATCATCATTTACTTCTCTAATTGTAAAAGCATCTTTATACTCTTCAAAATAATTTTTTACAATAGAAGATAAATTCAAATCTGCCACATATCTTTGAAATTGCTTGTCGTATTCAGGAGTTTGAGTAACACCATTTACTATTTTCAAATATGCCATATCGGTACATAACATTCCGAAGCGTATAAGCATCTTTGTTCTGTTGTCTGATTTATCATATTGCTCAGGATTTCCTATGCAATCGACTGCCGGAGCTTCTAACTTCTTTAGCAAAGTTGCGAATTCCATAAAATCCACGGAACTTTCAAGATATTTTAAATTCTCATCATCGAGCAAGGTTTCTACCTGTTCCGCTATTTCTACTTTTTCATCTTGACTTTCTTTGCTGCAAGAAACAAAAGATAATGATAACAGTAATATAATTGCAAATACTTGAATTGATTTTTTTGTTGAAAAAGACATAAATTCTCCTTAAAAATTAAATATTTTTTTGAATTTTTAATAATTATAAAATTAACAAAAATTTAATTGCAAAAATTTAAAAAATTCCATTTCAAGGTACAAAAGAGAAAGAAAAAAGTATAGATATTCCATATCTTCCAGATTTGGAATATCTGCTATTTTTCTCCTTCCCAAGTTTAACTTGGGAAGGGTATTTTCACAAAAGTTTTACTTTACTTCTATTAGAACATCAATTAACAAGCATAAAAGGAATTCGCTTGGTTTTCCAATATTAGAATAATTTGAAAGTAAAACTTTAAAGAAAGCTTCCTTCCCAAGTGCAACTTGGGAAGGAGAAAATAAGGTTTTTTCAACAGGTTAATATTTTTCTACTAAGGTTTATGATAAAAATAAGGTTTACATTTTCTTTGTTAAAGAATAATTTTAGCTAAAAAATTT
>DAIOVK010000024.1:0-14247 GCA_036759045.1 Kapaibacterium sp. (SeqCode)
TTTGGAGAGATTTTTTATATAATCATACAGAAGCAAGAATAGATGGATTGGGGGGAAATTATCCAATTTTGAAAGACAGTATGAAACTTTGTGAGGTTTTGTGGGACGAAACAAACAATAAAAGAAGTGCAGTCAGAGAAGCTACTAAATGGATTAATGATGTAATGGATTTTACATCAGGAGAAGAAAGACCGCACCAGCCAATAAGAATTTATTCTTTGCATATAGGTCGCTGTGGGGAACACGAAGATTTAGCAGCAGCAGTAGCAAGGGCTTGTCTTATTCCCTCCCGAGGTATTGAGGCATATTCTTCTGACCACGTCTGGAATGAATTCTGGGACGAGGAGTGGTGGCAATGGGAACCAGTGAATAACTCTTTCAAAGATTTTTTCTGTTACTCAAAAGGGTGGAAAAAGAAATTTGGAACAATATTCGCTAGAGTTAGTTCAGGTTCAGTTGCTTCTGTAACAGATAGTTACTGTGAAAATACTTCAACTCTTACTGTTTATGTGTTAGATGCCAATGACAAACCCATTGATGGTGCTATGGTTCAATTAGCAGCACAGGGGACAATCAAAGACCCGCCTAATGCTGACCCGCTTCTTTACGATAGTTATAATACTACTGATTGCGAAGGAAAATGTGTTTTTGTTGTTGATACTAATATTAATTACTTCGCAAGAGTTGATTGCAGTTTAGGAAGTAATCCTTCAGCTACCAACAGTGTAATACCTTTAATGGAAAATACTTTACCGGATACTTCTTATCAGTTTGCTATTAGAATTTCAAAATCAATGCCTAAAGCTAATTTCACAAGTTTAAATATTCCTTCTGATACTACTAATCTTTTCCTCTTAAAAGTTGATTACACTTTACATAATTCTTTAACCAAAAACTTTATATATTTTGATGACCTTAACAATCAAAGAATTTATTCCAAAGGTCCTTCTATAAAACCAAATATATTTATTACTGATGAAGAAAACTTCAATAAAATGATGAATAACAATGCATTCCAGGCAGTATCAAAAACAACAGAAGCTATAAGCAACACTTTTTCTTTTAATGTTACTTCAAAAGAAAAAAACTGGTATTGTATTTTTAATAATGATAATACTTTAAACAACTATGCTTCATTAAGTGCTTCATTTGCATTGTATGTTTCACCTTTAGTATCAGTTGAAGATAAAGATAATAATATTTTTGATTTGTCAATTTTTCCAAATCCAGTTTTAAATGAAGCACAAATTCGGTTTAATCTCCAGAATAGCAATTTTGTTAATTTAGAAGTTATTAATTCTAACGGGTATGTTGTTACGAGTTTAGTCAATAGGCAAATGGAAAAGGGAGATTATAAATTTAATTTCATAAGTAAAGATAATAATTATAATAAATTAAATTCGGGATTATATATCTTAAGATTAACAACTGAAAATAACGTAATCACAAAGAAATTTATTATAATTAATTAGAATTAATGGTTTTCTAAATATAAAAGTAAAGGAAAACCTTTATTTTAATGGAGATGACAACACTAAATGTGTCATTCTGGCGTATGCCATAATCCATCTTTATCTGTCATTCAGATACGATGTGAGGAATCTCACAAGTTAATAATACTACAAGATTTGTATTCAATAATAAAGATATCCTATATCTTCGAGATGTAGGATATCTGGCGTCTTAACTTTTAAAAAGCTATTTGTAACTATATAAAGTGGAAATATAAAAGTCATGCTATCCACTTGTTGATAGTATGACTGAAAAAATACTGTTTCTGAATTTCAGCTCTGTGATAATAACAATTTGTGAGATTCTTGTACTCCTTCCCAAGTGCAACTTGGGAATGAGTAATAAAGTATTTATTTTATTTGAATAATAAAGGTTAAATATTTATAAACAATAAATGACAGATTTATGATACAAAAAATCACTATTTTTTTTATAATACTAATAGCTTTTACTTTCGATGGATGTGTTACTACTCCAATGAAAACGTTATCAGATGATTTGCCGGAACTTGAAAGAATTAATTCAGTAATTTTATTAAACGGAAATAGAATTGATTTCAATGAACAGGGTGGTTTTTATCATAAAGACAAAAAAAAGATTATTGGGTATGACCTTACAAATAAGAAAGTGTCATTAGAAACAAAAGATATTCTTTATGCTTATGTTCAAAAAATAGATGGAGTAAAACTAATTATTGTTTCAACTGTAACGGTTTCAACAGCTTCTTTTATTGCTTTGCTTGTTATATTGGCATCAAAGCAATCCTGTCCTTTTATTTATTCTTATGATGGAACAAACTATGTTTTTGATGCTGAACCATTAGGGGGAGCCATTTGTAAGACACTACAAAGAACAGACAGAACAAAACTTGAACATTTAAAAATTATTGAAAATACTTATAAACTGAAAGTAAGTAATGAGGTTAATGAGATTCAATATATTGATAAATTTAATCTTGAATATATTGACCATCTTGCAGGAACAGACATTATTCCAGATAAAGAGAATCATTATTATGCAGTTAGCGATATTGTTAAACCAATTTCAGCCATAAATGAAAAAGATGAAAACTTATTAAACTTCTTCAAAGATAATGATGATACCTTTTGGCAAACTAAACTTCCCGAAGATGAATATCTGGACTTAGATAATCTGTGGAATACAATCAGATTGAAATACGTAAAACCAAAGAATTCCAATAAATTCAAATTAGTTTTCAAAGGAGGAACTTCTCTTTGGGGCTCTCAAATGCTTAGAAACTATGCTGAACTCTATGGCAATAAAGTAGAAAACTGGTATAATTCTCTTTATTCTACTTCAGCATATAATGATTTTATGCAATATGCAAAGCACGATAATATTTATTTCTTACCTGTTTTAGTAAAAGATGGAGTAGGGTGGAGGGAATGTGCTGTTTTGCCTTTTGGAGGTCCTTTTATCCATGAAACTCAATTACTTGATATTGATTTAAGCAATCATAAGGAAGATACTTTAGAATTAATAATAAAGCCACCCAAATCATTTTGGGCTATTGATTTTATCGGACTAACAAATGCTTATTCTGTTGTTTCTTCGACTCCTTTAGCAGCAAAAACAGCAATTGACGATAAATCCAAAAATATTTCATTTTTAGAAAAAATTTCCAAATCTGATAGCAGCTATCTTGTTCTGCCGGAAGTTGGAGATGGGATTGATTTAACATTCACGGCTCCAGAATTAAAAAATGGTTACTCCAGAACGGTTTTTGCTGTAACAGACGGATATTACGAAATGAAACTTGATACTACGAAATTAGCTCAGGAAGAGCAATTAAAGAAAATCTCAAAAGAACCCGGCGAAATAATCAGATTTGCTTTAAAATATTTTAAAGAAAAATTCAAGGAATAAAGGAGTTATTGATGAAAAATTTAATTAAACTGTTTATTGTAATATTTCTTTTTAATAATTTTTTATTTGCTCAGGAAGAAAAAAGTAATAACGTTTTTGAAATAAGTGATTCTAAAGAACTGATAAAAATGTATAGAAACCTTACCGATGTAAAATTTCTCTTTTCTCCAATTGTTTTAATATTGCAAGACACTACTGTTTCCGGTCTTTTCCTTGGTTTGATTAATAAAGAAATCCATATTTTGCAGGACCAAAAAATAGTATATGTAAATATTGAAAATGTAAAGAAAATTAAAATTCAGTATAAAGACCTTTGCCACAGTGATTTTTTCAATGCTTTTTTTATGGGAGCTTATTCAATGTTGCTCTTTTATCAAATGGATAATTATGGTTCAACATATAACTGGTCGTTTTTAAAAGAAAAGCATGAAGATTCATTTTTAATAGACCCAAGATTTTTATCTTCTTTAGCAAGTGCCTCTGTTTGCGGTACAATAAGTTATGTTGCAAACAAATCAAATAGACTATTAGATTTTGAAATGAAAGAAGAATTATTTTCAGATGAAGATATACATTATGAATTTTCTAAACTTTTGAAAGGTGAAACAAATCAAAAAAAACTGCATATTAAATTTCAATTTGGTTGGATAAACCCTACAATTAAAAATCTATCTACCAATTATATAATCCTTCAAAACAATACTTATTATTTTTCTGAGAACAGTGCTACAAATTTTAATACATTTAGGAACCTAAACATTTCCTACTCTCTTTTAAGTGATTTAGATTTAGGAATTTCATACTATAACCTAACTGAAAATGATAACAAGTTTAGCACCGATTCATTTTTTGTATTTTTAAGATATGAAAATTCTGCATATATGCTGAATGCATCTTATTACCCATTCAGGAAATGGCTGCCATCAATTATTGATTTAAATGTTGGTGCTGGTATGGGTATTGCTAAAATTCAATTTTCTTATCCGGAAATATATCATATAATTTCTCAACCAAATGATAACAAGATTATTCATAAAACGAATAGTTATAATAAGCTTTGTCTATCTACAAGTTTAGATTTAGGGATTAACATAACGAATAATTTTACTCTTGGTTTGTCATCTGACTATATTGTTATACCGGGCGATTTCAGTCTTCCGGAGGCAAATAATAGAAAAATTTTTCCTGATAATATAAATTTATCAAATTATTTTATTGGATTTTATTTGAAGTATAATTTAATTGACTATTTTTAATTTGGAATATTTTTAAGCTATACGAACAACAAAGTTGAAAGAATGGCTTGGAATTTTTAATAGTCGAAAATACTCCTTCCCAAGTAGAACTTGGGAAGGAGAAAAAGAGAAATTAATCAATGTCATACAATAAACTTGTTTATCGTATGACTTTTATATCGAACTGGCAACAACAATATCAGAATGATAATATTTAAAATTTCCTATAAAAAAAATACCCGTTGTAATTAAACATCGGGTATTTTTCTTTTGGAGTGTTTTATGTAAAAGTTGCGGGGCCGACGAGGCTCGAACTCGCGGCCTCCAGTGTGACAGACTGGCGCTCTAACCAAACTGAGCTACGACCCCATTTTTCTAAGAACTGTGGACCCAAGGAGGATCGAACTCCTGACCTCTTGAATGCCATTCAAGCGCTCTCCCAGCTGAGCTATGGGCCCTTGAGCAATTCAAGAATACAAAATTAAGCATTTTTTCTGATATACACAAATTATTTTTAAATTTTTTAGAAATATCATTTAATTTTTTTCATTAAGTTTGTATATAAATTAGTATGTTGTTTTTTGAACATAAATTAAATGAATGCAGGTTATATTCTCCTTTTTAGTATCGTTTGGCTTGTTTTTGCTTATATCTGGTATGGAAATAAAATTAAAAATAAAGTTATAAGAACAGATGACTCATTTATAACTCCTTCCAATGAAATAAACGATGGAAAAGACTTTGTTCCAACAAAAAAATCTATTTTATTCGGTCATCATTTTTCTTCAATTGCCGGTGCTGGTCCAATAGTAGGACCCATCCTTGCTTTTGCTCTCTTCGGCTGGCTTCCAGCTTTAATATGGATTGTTCTTGGCTCAGTTTTTATCGGAGCTGTCCATGATTATGCTGCTTTAATGATTTCTTTAAAAAATAAGGGAAAATCAATTGTTGAAATAAGCACCCGCGTTATTTCAAAAAAAGCCGGTATGATTTTTACAATATTTGTTTGGTTTACTTTAGTGCTTGTAGAAGCAGTTTTTGCGGATTTAACTGCCCGCACTCTTATTAATATGCCAGATATTGCTGTTCCGACTATCGGATTAATAGTGGTTGCTACTTTATTTGGAATTTTTTGCATAAGACCAGACAGGAATGTGTTAATATCTACAATTATTGCTCTTATTGCTATCACAGGGTTAATTATTAGTGGCGAATACTTTCCAATTTATTTAGATTATCAAGTCTGGCTTTTCTTTATCATTCTTTATTGCTGGTTAGCATCAATATTGCCTGTATGGGTGTTGCTTCAGCCACGTGACTATTTGTCTATGTATATACTTCTATTCGGTTTAGCTATCGGAGTAGCTGGTGTTTTGATTTTCCAGCCAACTATCAATGCCCCTGCATTTGTCTCGTTTGACAGCAAAAGCGGTCCGCTCTTTCCAATGCTTTTTATAACTATTGCCTGTGGAGCTGTGTCTGGTTTTCATTCTTTAGTAGCAAGTGGAACATCATCAAAGCAACTAAATAAAACAAGTGAGGGCAAGTTAATTAGCTATGGAACAATGCTAACAGAGGCAATACTTGCTGTATTGGTTTTATGTATGGTTTCGAGTGTTTTAATTTGGGATAAAGAAAGTGCTGCTACTTGGAACGGATTTTTCGGACTTTTAGAAAAAAGTTCAAATATTGTTTTCGGTCATGCGATTGGGCTTACTATTGAAAAGTTTGGTATTCCTTTTTATCTTGGGCTATCATTCGGTATTTTAATGATTAATGCATTTATTCTAACATCGCTTGATACATCAGCACGTTTGGGAAGATATATTGTCCAGGAAACTTTTGGAGATAAATTCGGCGGCTTTTTTAAAAATAAACATACTGCTACTTTGGTTGGTTTGATTTTCGCATATATCATAGCTGCTACTGGAAGCTACAATGTGATTTGGGCAATTTTTGGTACAAGCAACCAGCTAATTGCTGCTATAGCTTTATTTATTGTTACAATTTATTTTGTTGGCTTTAAAGCTCCGAAATGGTACACAGTAATCCCGGCAATCTTTATGCTGCTTGTTACTGAAATCGCTTTTGTTTATCAGATTTTTTATATTTATGTTCCAAAACAAAACTGGATTTTGGCTGTTAGTGCAGCTTTTCTTTTTATTCTCGGACTTGTTATTGGAATTGAATGTATTCAAAAAATATTTTTTATTAAAAAGGAAAAAGCTAAAACTGTATGATTTGGTTAGTTGGAAATAAAGGAATGTTGGGCATTGAAATGCAAAATGCCTTACAACAAAAAAATTTAAGTTTCATTGCAACAGACATTGAACTTGATATATGTAATATTGACAAATTGAGAGAATTTCTTGGGGAAAAAGAAATTGAATGGATTATAAACTGTTCTGCTTATACAAACGTCGAGAAAGCTGAGGAAGAAATAGATTTAGCTTTTAAAATAAATTCTGATGGTCCCAGAAATTTAGCTCTCATTGCAAAGGAAAATAATGCTAAACTCATTCATATTTCAACTGATTACGTATTCGATGGTGAAAAGCAATCACTTTATTTTGAAGAAGATGAGCCAGACCCACAAAATATATATGGTTTGACTAAACTTAAAGGCGAGCATTTAATTCAGGAAATTTTCAAGGAATATTTTATTATTCGTATTTCATGGTTAATCGGTTTTTATAAAAGTAATTTCCTTTATGCAATTTTAAAACAATTTGAAAATAAAGATACTTTAAATGTAGTCAGCGACCAGTTCGGTAGCCCAACTTTTGCTGCTGATTTATCTGAATTTGTTTTATTTATTATTGAGCAAAACTCTGAGCAATTTGGCGTTTATCACTTTTCCTGTGAAGATAAAATCTCATGGTTCGATTTTGCAGAAAAAATTTATAATTATGCAAAAAAATATGAAATAACCCAAAAAAATATTCAAATTTTGCCAGTACCAAGTTCAGAATACCCTTCAAAAGTTAAAAGACCTTATAATTCTTATTTATCAAAAGAAAAGATAAAAACAACTTTTGGAATAAAAGTTCCATTTTGGAAAGATTCTCTTGAACTTTTTATGCAGGAATTAAAAAGTATTATATAACTGTAGTTCTTATACCAAACTAACTACAACAATATCAGTAGAATCTGTCATCTATACCAATATAAGCAATAAATTTATATACTGTATTGTCCAACAATAAATAAAAAATATGAAAAATAACATTTTAAAAAAGAAATATTTTCTAATAAGTAAAAGAAAATTACAAAAGTAATGCTATCAACTTGTTTGTAGTATTATTTTATTTCTGAATGTTTTTAATTTTCAGTAAGATAAAGAATATCTATAATTCAGAATTTTTTATTATTTTTGTAACAAGAAATTGCACCCGTAGCTCAACTGGACAGAGCATCTGACTTCGGATCAGAAGGTTTAGGGTTCGAATCCCTACGGGTGTACTAAAGAAAAACCGATGAAATCTAATTCATCGGCTTTTTCGCTTTTGTTGAAAATTTGCTTTCCACAGACTTTCGACAGAAACTAATATTTTTGCATTTATTATACCAAGTTGCATTCATAGATACAATTAAAATGTCATTTCGATCCCCCTTAGAAAGCAAGACAATTATTGAAATGGAGATGACATAACGAAAAGTGTCATTCTGACGGATGTCAGAATCTATCTTGAAAAATAGTTTTTATTGGTCTTTAGTTATTAGTCATTAGTATTTTTACAAATATCCAAAAAGTAAGATGGATTCTGGCATACGCCAGAACAGCAAGGAGCGATGTCATTGGTAACGAAGTGAAGAATCAGGAAATTATTTTTTATAGGATATTTTCCTGGATTTTTCGCTGTGCATCAGAATGACAAGAAGTTATTACTTGATTTTCAATGTATTACTACACTGATTTTTCATTTTCATAGATTTGCTATATTTCCTTACTGCTTGATGAATTTTTGTGTGGACCTGCTGCTTTTATCAACTATTTCAATGAAATAAACTCCTGCTTGCAAATTTGAAATTGGTATTCTGATTAAATTTACTGGATTTAGAAATTCGTAACAATCAATTTGTTCGCCAATAATATTATGAATGCTTATGTTGATAAATTCACTATTAATTTTAGAATCAATCTCAATAAATAAATAATCTGAATTAGCAGAGGGATTAGGATAAATTTTATTATCAAAGCTCACAATTTTATGATTATCAGCATAAGAGTCATATTTATCATATTCGAGTATTCTAATATTTTTCAGTTTCCAGCCGTCTAATTGAGTTGTCTTATCACTTAAAACTCCGAAGCGAATCATAATAGATTCGCCATAATAATCTGATAAATCAATTGATTGTCGCGTCCAAATAGAAGTATTGCCAGCAAAACCGTAAGTATCTGCTTTTTGTCTTCCATTTTTCACTCCAGAGCCAGCTTGCATATTCTGTGATTTTAGTTTAGTCCAGTTTATTCCCAAATCTGTAGAAATTTCAATTAATCCAAAATCATAAGTATCTTCAATCTGCCATTTTGTTTCAAAATCCAAAGTAGCAATATTTGTTTTGATTTCTATTGGATTAGTATAAATCAAATAATTATTCTCATTACTTGAATACTTTTTATTAGGACTATCAGAAAGAATTAGACAATTTTCATCAGTATCAGTTTCAACTCCCCAAGAAGAAAGCTTCCAGTCATCAGTTAAATTCAAATTATCGAAAAGAACAATTTCATTATAGTGAAAGAGCTGAATGTTTATAGTGTCTTTTCTTCTAATTTCATTTTGAGTAATGATAACTTCAATATCAACATAGCAGCCATTTTCGTATTCATTTTGTGGAATAATTTTAAAACTATGCTTATATTCCTCAAGTATTTTTAAAGAAGAAATTTTAAATTCGGAATTTTCAATTAGAAAGCTAGTATTGAGTGAATTGAGATTACATACTATTTCTTTATTTTCATCACGTAATCCAATATTTTGTAATTTTATATTTAAAGCTGTAGTATTGTAATTTGCTTGATTTTCAGTATAGTAATCAGTCAATCTGACATTAGCTCCGCCGCTCCAAAGGAATTGAAGATTTGTAAAAAAGACATCATTACAAATACCTAAGATTTTATCCTGCAGAGGCCAGAAACTATCAGAATTATTACCGACTTCAATAGTAAAAGATAGTGCTTTTCGCTTTGTTTCGTCAGAATAATACATCCAATCGTCAGTATCGCCGCGGGTGCTGTAGCCAATAGTTTCTAAATTTCTTCCCTTTGAATAAAGATTTTTACTACCAAGCAAATTAGCAATATATTTATATTTGAGAGAATCCTCAGTTTCGTAGTTCAATGCAGACCATGGATAAACAATCAAATTTCCGTAAGTATGAAAATTAAACGCCATATCAATTCTATACTTACTAAATAAATTAGCAATAGCTTGCGTTTCTGGCTCAGAAAAAGGTTCGCTTCCACGGTAAGTTTCCTGTGTTGGATTAGTGGAAGAGCCGTTATTGTTTGCATCCCAAAAATCATAAGGACCATAGTTGCGATTTATATCGACTCCATAAACAGCATCAGAAACAAGTCGTCTGTTTTTACGCCACATACCGCCGCCATTTGGGTAATTTGTTTGATTATAGTAGTAGCCATCTGGATTTACTACCGGAATTACTCTTAAACAGCGTTCATTCAGCAAAAATAATGCTTCCTCATTTCCACTTGCTTTTTCCATTAAAGTCCATAGAAAATAGATAACAACGCTGGCACTTGCCGGCTCGCGAGAATGATGAAGAGCTGTAATTAAGAGACAGGGTTTGCTTGTATCAATATCATTTCCAAAGCTATATGATATTATTGGTCGCTTTTCAATGCTGTAGCCAATCGTATCGGCTTTTTTTGCAAATTCTGGAAATCTCATTCTCATTTGGTCAAAATTCTGATATATTTCTTCCAGAGTGAAGAACCCAGCCATAGAACCATATTGAAAATTTCCTGAAAGTACTTTGTCTTTGAATTTTTCTTTGTTATTTAAATATCTTCGATTAAAATAATTTGCTAAATCATTTTGTATTATATTAAATGGAAAATTTTCCTTTTTTAAAATATTTAATTCAAAATCATTTACAATTAATGTGATTTCATCTTTCTTTCTGACTGAACCTTCAAAATCTAATCCAATACTTGAAAGGTGCTCAATAGTGCAATTCTCATCTAATTCTAACTGGATTAAATGATATTTTAATTCTTTAAACTCATTAGCAAAAGAAATGGTTAAACTAAAACAAGTTAAAATAAAATATAAAACAAATTTTTTCATTTTTCAATTCCAATTAAATTGCATAATCTTTGCAGTATAGCTCAAGCCCAAGCTGGATACTATGCCCTTGTGGCTTGTATTCTCCCGTTACGGGATTGTATGAGAATAGGTTTTTCTGAACTAAAGAGCCAATTTCGTCTGCAATATACTTATAATTATCCCCTTGCTTTGCAAATAAATCGAAATCCATTAATATAATAGAATCTTTATCAATAAAATATTTATTAGATATTTTTAATAATTTAATTTTAAAAGGATTAAATTTAGCATAATCCTGAAATTTTATTGCAAATGCTTTTATTTTTGCTTTAGAAAAAGAAATAATATCTTCATTGCTTACTTTTCCATCTTTAGCAAATTGGAACTGGTGAGATAAAAGTTCGTAAATTTCCCAGATACTTCCACCGAAGTAATGCCAAATGATTTCTATTTGTTCTTGTGTTAAAGTAAAGGCAGTTATTCCGGATTCTTTTTCTAAATTATTAAGCCAGTAAAAAATATCATCTTTCTCTAAATAATCAACTTCAAGAAATGTGCTAGTTTTTTGCAGTTTGCTGTCTGAATAAATTCTTTCGATAAAATAACCATCGGAACTCGAAATAATTACATGGCAAAGATGTGATTCTTTAGTCATAGCCACAAAGAAATTAAATAGTTCTTTAAGTAGTTCTCTTTGTCCATTAAAATAAATTTCTGAAAGTGCCTGTAGTTCGTCAATAATTATTATTGGAATAATGCCCTGACTTTTGAAATGTTCTAAATTCATTTTCATTACTTTAAAAGGGTCAACCTGATTATTTTCGAGTTGCTTAATAGTTTCAAAACTGATTTTAAAAACTTTTAAGTCATACTCTATTTTTTTCCTGTTTTCCTTATCAGTATTTTCCGGCTCAAAAAAAACTTGGATAAAATCTTTATAGCTGCAAATAAGCAATTCTCTTAAATTGAAGAACATAGTATTATATATTTTACTTTTCTCAATTTCTTCAACAAATTTGATAAGCAAAGTAGTTTTTCCGCTGCTTTTAGGACCATACATAAAAAGGAGGCGGTTTGGAGTATCCTGAATAAATGCCCTTAAAAAAGCTAATTCATATTGCCTGTTTATAAATGCTGGACGCTGTGTAAATTTTATTTCGTTTTTCATTTTCTTTTCCAATTAAATTGCATAATCTTTGCAGTATAGCTCAAGTCCAAGCTGGATACTATGCCCTTGTGGTTTGTACTCTCCTGTTACAGGATTGTAAGAAAAAAGATTTTTTTGAACGAGATTGCCTAATTCATCAATTAACAGCCCTTTTTCAAAATTTGGATTTATTGACATAATATCGCTTGTTAGCACGCTATCTTTTTTCTTTAAAACGTCATTGAATGCAAAAAACAATTCTTTGTCATAATGCAAACAACGATAATCTAAAAAGCGAATAGCAAAAGCCAGTATTTTTGCTTTAGAAAAAGAAATAATATCTTCATTAGATACTTGATTGTTTTTAGCTGTTTGAATTAAATTGGAAAGTAAATTACTTATTTCCCAAACGCTCCCTCCAAAGTAATGCCAGATGAGTTCTATTTGCTCCTGTGTTAAAGTAAATACAGTTATTCCGGATTCCTTTTCTAAATTATTGAGCCAATTGAATACATCTTCTCTGCTAATGTAATCTATTTCTAAAAATTCACTTGTTTTGTGTAATTTGCTGTCTGAATAGATTCTTTCGATAAAATAGCCATCTGAACTCGAAATAATTACATGGCAAAGATGTGATTCTTTAGTCATAGCCACAAAGAAATTAAATAGTTCTTTAAGTAGTTCTCTTTGTCCATTAAAATAAATTTCTGAAAGTGCCTGTAGTTCGTCAATAATTATTATTGGAATAATGCCCTGACTTTTGAAATGTTCTAAATTCATTTTCATTACTTTAAAAGGGTCAACCTGATTATTTTCGAGTTGCTTAATAGTTTCAAAACTGATTTTAAAAACTTTTAAGTCATACTCTATTTTTTTCCTGTTTTCCTTATCAGTATTTTCCGGCTCAAAAAAAACTTGGATAAAATCTTTATAGCTGCAAATAAGCAATTCTCTTAAATTGAAGAACATAGTATTATATATTTTACTTTTCTCAATTTCTTCAACAAATTTGATAAGCAAAGTAGTTTTTCCGCTGCTTTTAGGACCATACATAAAAAGGAGGCGGTTTGGAGTATCCTGAATAAATGCCCTTAAAAAAGCTAATTCATATTGCCTGTTTATAAATGCTGGACGCTGTGTAAATTTTATTTCGTTTTTCATTTTCTTTATCTCAAAGATTTTTTACTAATATACAAAAATTTCTTCAATTTTATTAAATAGTAATTCTAATCAAAATATATACGTAATAAATAATTAATTATTGATAATTTAATAAAATTCATTAAATTTACAAATATTTTATATTATAAGAGGTTTATATGAAAAGGTTTTATTCACTATTTCTTTTATTTATTGCTATAATTCTTGCTTTTTCTTCCTGTAGTGATGATTCAACTAGTCCAAACAACAAAGAAAGAGGCAAAGCAGTAAAATTTCACGCAGGAGAGCAAGTCGATACTTTGGATTTATTTGATGAATTACTGACTATTGACACATATCATCCAACTTTAGAAACGTTTATGGATATTTTAGATTCTTTAAAAGGTGTCGAAAATTTATCTCGTTTGTTTGTTCCGCTTGCATCGAAATTTGATTACACTTCTCTTAATATTAAGAAACAGACTACACAGCTTTCTGGTTTGGTTCTATTTCCTTTTTCACTAAACAAATCTGAAGTATCTAATTGCCCGGTTATTTGCTTAGCCCATGCTACTCAAATGCTACGAGATTTAGTACCATCAAAATTTAACTATATAAATATAAAAGATTTTGAGGAAGTTACTATTGGTTTGGCTATTGCAGCATTGGGGTATGTCGTTGTGATGCCGGATTATCAGGGAATGGGAGATGATATAAGCAAATTTCATCCCTTTTGCAATGCTGAACTGCTAGGTATTGCATCAGCAGATATGATTTCAGCTATAAGGGATTTTGCAACTAAAACTCCGGATAAATGCCCATTCGGATTAAGCAATGAGAATTTTTTTATTGGGTATTCTGAAGGTGGATTCGTTTCTTTAGCAGCAACAAGAGAATTTGAAAAGCATTATCCCAACTTTGAACTGACTGGTTCTGTTCCGATGGATGGACCTTACGACATTTCAAACACAATGGCTGGTGTAATGCTTGCTGATACTGCATTTCCTGTTCCGTATTTTTTGCCTTATGT
>DAIOVK010000025.1:0-14216 GCA_036759045.1 Kapaibacterium sp. (SeqCode)
TTATTGATATACTTTTCATTTATGCTTTTTTCGATTAACTCTTTATTTTTAAGAATTTCACATTTTACTGAATTTCCTTTGTGTTGAATAGAAAGGGAATTTTCCTCAAATGTTATATTATCAAATTTTTGAAGTAAAACATTAGAAAAATCAACATAATCAGAAAGTTGCTGCGATTCCATATTAATCATCTCTTCTGCTTTTGAAATGATTTCCAGTTTTAAAGAAATGTTTTTTTCAGTGATGTTTGGAACTTTAATAAATTTTTTGATTGATGAAATAGAAACAAGAAATGATTTCTCATTTTCACACATTAAATAACTTTTTAATAAAAATATATTTAGTTTTGAATTAAGCAAGCTATATAAATAAAGCAATTCTTTTTTATTATCTGAACCAATTGCATTAAATTGATTTCTTGCCCAGATTATAGGTTTATGTGTAAAATAAAAATGTTTTAAATTAGTGTATGACCAAACAATTTTATATTTTGAATCTAATAATAAGTAAGATTGGCTACCCTGCCTTAATCCGATAAAATGAGTTTGTTCTTTATTTCTATGATTTAACCAATAACCATTAGGAATTACTTTAGTAAAAGAGGGATATTGAAATTTTGGATAAATATAATAATCTGTATCTGGTTCTACATAAAGTCGTTCTTTTTCATTAATGCTATAACCACCATCGAAAATAAATTTAGAATTAAAAAATATCTCAGATAAGTTATGTTGATAGTAAATACTTATATTTTCATTATTTTTATAATTTTCAAATAAAGATAATTGATGTTTCCTAAATCTCAAAAAGTTCCAATTTTCAAAATACTGAAGTAATTTTGTTTGTTTAACCTTTAATATTTCACAATTTTTTCTTTTTTTTATATCTTTAATACAGATTTTTGCATTGACATCTTTTTTTAAATAATTAATAATCTCTACAGAATGTGAATAATTAGGAGTTTCTTTTTGAACAAAAAAGATTAAACTTGAAGTTGGAATACTCTTTTTTTGATTAAGCCCTCGACCAACAAACATTTTATTCTCAAAAATTACAATTTTATTTATTGTAACAAATTTTGATAAATAATACCTTATTACATCTAAATCACCGGCAGTTAGTAAAGTTTGTGGGATAATAAATGATATTTTTCCAGTATCTTTGAGCAGTGCTAAACCTAAACAAATAAAGAAAGCGTATAAGTTCGGATTAGGTCTGTATTTTTTTGGATTATTTTTTACGCTGTGAAGATTAATTCCATATATATCGTTTAATTTAATTTTATTTTCTTTTATAAACTGAAATGTAAGTATCCCCTGCCTGGCACATTCGTTGTAGCCAACGTAAGGAGGATTTCCAACAACATAATCAAATTTGCGGCGGGGAATCTGGTCGTTTATTTCTACGCTCTCCTTCAATATATTGAGATTGCGTTTGTCCCGCATAAAACTATCGTATCCCAAATCTAAAGCATCTGAAAATAAACTTAACTGGACTGCTCCCTTTTGAGCAATTTCCTGATTTATATCCGTTAATGTGTTCCTAATTGAAGTGTCAAGAAATTCTGCAATGCTGTCCCTTGTCTTGAAAACGCGAATTTTATCTTTATAAGGACTATTATATTCTTTCCCGATGATTACAGGAAGCATTCGCATAAGAATATTCATTTCAGCAAGATATAAAGGAAATTCAGAAATGTCTAATCCAAAGATATTATCATTAATAATATCTTCAGTTTCATTTGCGGTTTTCCGAGTGCCATCGTAAAATGAAGCTACAAGACGGGCAGTAGCATTATAAAGAAATGTACCGCTTCCACAAGATGGGTCGATTATGGAAATACTTGTTTTATCTTCTTCGTAACGCTTTTGAATTTCTTCTTTATTAAAGCCCATTTCGGTAAGCATAAAATCTGCTACTTCTGGGTCAGTGAAGTATTGCCCTTTGCTTTCGTCAAGATATAAATCTTTTAGGTAGTTTTCGTAAACGTAACCAAAAATCTCATTTTGGACATTAGCAAAATTGTAACGGCTTATAAACAACAGAATGTCTAACCAAGCAGATATTTCTTCAATAACTTGCTTCGGCTTCTGAAGTATTTCACGTAATCTGTCATTAATTAAAAGTTGCTCATCGCTAAATTTTTTATATACCTTATCGGATATTTTATCGCTTATAGCAACAATTTTGTTTAAAATATCACCATAGATTTCCGCTTTCAAAGCTTTGTCTATGCTTTTTAAACGTTCAATCCAATCTTCGTCAAACCCAGCGAAGCTATTATCAACGAGTGTTTTATATAAAATAAACTGAATTAAATAAGCATAAGTAATTTCAATGGCTTTTTTATTTTTTTCTGAATCCTCTTTAATATTTACAAAAAAACCTTTTAATTTTAATTTATTTTTAAAAGTTTCGATTAGTTGGGTAATATCGAAAAAGAAATCGTTGCGAACATCATCTACATTTGGAGTTTCGATTTCATAAAATTCTTTCTGCCCCTGCTTTTCAAAAAAAGATATATAATAATTTTCAGATTTAGTATATTCATTCCAAAAAGTAAGAAATTCTGATGTTTTTTCAAATATTTCTTCAATCGTAAAAGTTTTTTCAATAAATAAGTTATTATAGAAACGCCAGTAGTAGCCGTCTGTAAGCAAGCCGAATTTCTTTTGCCAGTCGGTTTGGTATTGAAATATTTGCTTTTCGCCATTTTTTAAATTCGTATATCTTTCAATTTCAACCGGAATAACTACTTCGCTGTTTATGAAAATCACAACATCAGCGCGATGTCCTTTCTTTTGTGCTTCTTCAATAAACTCCTTATTTCGTTTGGAAATATCAGTAGAAAGCTTTCCTTCTTTTAAATTGAAAAGAGCAGAGCATTTAAACACTTCCTTAACGAATTTTTGCACTCCTGAGCCAACTTCTGCTGTTGAATAAAATTCCTTTTCAGAATTCCAAAGTTTTATTAAATCTTTTATATCCATTTTTTCATTTAATTTTTTATAAAATTATGAAAAATTATTCAATGAAAAAAAATATAAATGACATAATTCTCCATGCCTGTTCTTATACGCTTTAGAGCGTTAGTCATCCGATGACTCGCAGTCATCGGGTGTCTTTTTCAATAATACTAACATCTGTTAATAGAGATAATCCAGAGCTCCTGATGTCTCGTAGTTTATTATTTCGTAAAAAATATAGTACTGAAATATAAAAATATTGCGGTAAATAAATCACTCACAAATAAATTTGGGAGTTATTCTATGATCAGATTAACTCCATAATTTATTATGGAGATAAAAAGCGAAATTATTCTTTACTCGTTTTCTTAACTTTGTGCAATTATATCCTCTTTATTTTTCATTCTAAGTAAAACTGAGGTTATCAATTCAATTAAAAAGCCGTAAATAATACCTAGAAAAATGAAACCGAAAAACAAAAGAATTTGATTTTGACATTCGTTTGAAAATACGTTGAAAGCAAGCGGCAAAGAAAATATGCCACCAAGCACTATGCCGTGAAACCACCAGTCCATCTTCAGTTTACTTATTCCAATAGCAAAACCAAGCAATGCCCTTGAAAGCAAAATTGAAATAAACGACCCGATAGCCAAAGCTTCATCACCTTGATGAGATATTTGCGTACAAATAACTCCAAAGATTATACCCAATATCGTTGTTGTAATTATTCGTTTCATTTTATCCCTTTCATTTAAAAAGTTTTAATATTTTAAAGTTTAATTTAAAAAATATTCCTCTTCTTTCAAACTAAATTCTTTTTGTATTTAAAAGTATTGAAATAATTAATTATTTTTGTTATAAAGAAATAGGTGAATTTCACTATTAAAGAATTAAATTGATAGAATTTTATAAATTTCGGAAAATCTGGAAAATCTCAAAAAAAGCTGCATTAGAAAAAGCTATGGAGCGTTTTTTCAGATTTTTTCCTTTCTGTCATTACTTGCATAGCGAAGTATCTCTTAACATCATGAAAAAAACAAACATTAAGATTCTTCGCTACGCTCAGAATGAAAAGAACAGATGTAATTCTGAACGAAGTGAAGAATCCAGAAAATCATCATTGGAACCACTGTCCTCTGGATTCTTCGCTCCGCTCAGAATGACTGAAAATGAAAGTCTTAATTCTTATATCTCTCCACCTTCTCTTCCGGAATTATTAGAAAAAAGAGAGGAAATCGCATATCTTTCGGAAAAATTCCTTAATAATGAATTTTCTCTATTCGGAAGTGAATGGAAAAAAGCAAATCTGATAACAGAAAAGAACGAAAAAAGAATTGATTGGCACTACGACCTATTAACTGATTTTATGTGGGATAATTCAATAATTGGAAAAAGAATAAAACTAAATCAAGGAGAAGCTGTTGATATTAAAAACATTTGGGAACATGGACGTATGCAGCATCTTCTGATTTTTCCCTTTGCATCTGTCCTTGCTCAAAAAAGCACAAAACACCTCAAAGACCCAAATGTGTATTTCGAAGCATTTCAAAAACAGATTTTAGATTTTATCCAAACGAATAAACTTAATTACGGAGTTCACTGGTCAGTTGCAATGGAAGTAGGAATTAGAGCAGTAAACTGGCTTCTTGCTTATGATCTTTATATACATTACGGTTTTAATTTTAATAAACAATTTAGCACTGCTTTTTCAAAAAGTTTGCTGGAGCATCTAATATTTATCTGTGAAAATTTAGAATGGAGCAATGGAATAAGAGGCAATCACTACATTGCAAATATTGTTGGAATGTTGTTTCTTTCTGCCTATCTCCCAACAAATGAATTTACAATTAAAACACTCTATTTTGCAATACAGGAGCTTTGCAATGAAATCCTTTACCAATTTAATGAAGACGGCAGCAATTTTGAAGCGTCAACCTGCTATCATTATTTTTCAACAGAAATACTTCTATTTGGCTTAGCTATGATTCTTTCTTTAAAAGAAGAAAAAGTAAAAGAACTACTAAAAATCAAACCCTGCAAGTTCATAAAGAAAAAGAAGATTAATTCATTAAAAAAGCAGCATTTTTTCATTAATGAAAAATTTTGTACACTTGATTTAAAACCATATATATATGAAAGAATAAACAAAATATTTGATTTTTCTGTTAATCTGCTTAAAAATGACGGTAGCGTTGAGCAAATAGGCGACAACGACAGCGGATTTTTTGCTAATGCTGATATTTATAGTTTTTTTAATATAATTATAAATCAGAAAAAGAGTAATAATTTTAAAAGAATTGAGTGTAAAGAAATCCCCCCTACCCCCCTTTTTCAAAGGGGGGATAATGTCATCAGTTCTTTAAACTATTCTCAGTGTATTGAAAATAGTTTCCCCCCTTTTTCAAAGGGGGGTAGGAGGGATTTCTTTAATTCTTTTAATACCCTAACTCCTGTTTATAACATTTATAATTATTTTAAGAATATACAATTAAATATAAAGCCCTTTTTCCTTTACAAAGATTTTGGTATTTTTATTAAGAGAACTGATAAATATTTCGCAACTATCCGCTGTGGCAATATCGGGCAAAAAGGCAAAGGCGGACATAGCCATAATGACCAGCTTTCTTTTACATTAAATATTTTAGGAAAGGACATAATAGTTGACCCCGGAACATTTTCCTATACTGGCTACCCCAAAATGCGAAATTTATTACGTTCAACTGCCTACCACAATACGCTCTCAATTGACAAATTTGAACAAAACGAATGGGCTGAAAACAATCCAGACGACCTGTTTTGGTTTAAAACTGACAGAACAAAAGCAAAAGCAATCGAATATTCAAATGACAAATTTATTGGTGAGCATAGTGGATTTGGGAAACCTCATCGTCGCGAAATTCATTTTTTTGAGGAATATATTGAAGGAACCGATATTTGCAAAATTCAAGGGAAAAAGAAAGCAAGTTTTCATTTATCTCCACAAGTTGTAATCGAATCCAGTCATTCTGAACGAAGTGAAGAATCCAGAGACCTCAATGAAAAAACTGACTGTCATTTCGAGTGCAGCGAGGAATCTCACAAGTCATCACTACCACTAAATTTGAGATTCCTCACTTCGTTTCGGAATGACAAGGAAAATGTTCAGAATAACAATGGAAATGACATAGAAATAATTCTTACTTTTAGCAATGGTGATTGCATTATTGAAGATTATTATTTTTCACCCGGCTACAATCAAATAAAAAAATCGAAAAGAATTGTAATAGAATTTGACGAAGAAAAGTTAAATTGGAAGTTGCAATTTTGCAAAAATGAAAAAAATGTTTAAAACAATTAACTCTATTATTTTAAATAAAATTAAAGGAAATTACAATGTTTGGAAAATTAAAAGAGCATTTAACTACCGAGTTAAAAAGCATTAAGGAACAAAAGCTTTATAAATATGAGCGAATTATAGAAAGCAGTCAGGGAGCAGAAATTGTAGTAAAAGGGAAAAAAGTACTAAATTTTTGCGCCAACAATTATCTTGGCTTGTCATCGCACCCTGAATTAATCAAAGCCGCCCACGAAGCAATTGACAAAAGGGGCTATGGACTTTCTTCAGTTCGTTTTATCTGCGGAACTCAGGACATTCACAAAGAATTAGAGCAAAAAGTAAGCAAGTTTCTAGGAATGGACGATACAATCCTCTTTTCTTCCTGCTTCGATGCAAATGGTGCTGTTTTTGAACCGCTTTTAGATACACAGGACGCAATTATTACTGACGCTTTAAACCACGCTTCAATTATTGATGGGATTCGCCTTTGCAAAGCACAGCGCTGGATTTATCGCCACGGTGATATGAGCGACGAAGTTGGTTTGGACGAAGCAAGTGGAAAAGAATATAAGGGATTAGAACGCTGCTTGAAAGAAGCACAAAACTGTCGTTTCCGTATGATTGCAACTGATGGGGTATTTTCTATGGATGGCGATATAGCAAAACTAAAAGAAATAGTTGCTTTAGCTGAAAAATACGATGCGATTGTTATGGTGGACGATTCTCACGCCTCCGGTTTTATGGGTAAGACTGGCAGAGGAACTCACGAATTCCATGGCGTTATGGGAAAAATCGACATTATCACTACTACTTTCGGAAAAGCACTCGGCGGAGCTTCCGGTGGCTGCATTTCAGGACATCAGGAAATTATTGATTGGATGCGAAACAAAGCACGCCCATACCTTTTCTCAAATACTATTGCACCCTCTGTTGCCGGTGCTACTATTAAAGTTATTGATTTACTTAGCAGTACCACTGAATTACGCGATAAATTAGAAGTAAATATGAAACGCTTCCGTAAGGAAATTTCTGCTGCCGGCTTCGATATTATCCCCGGCGAGCATCCTATTGTTCCTATAATGTTCGGAAAATATCCCGATTGCTCCAAGCTCGCAGTGGATTTTGCCAATATGATGTTAGAAGAAGGTATTTATGTAACAGCATTTTCATTCCCAGTAGTTGCAAGAGGAAAAGACCGTATTCGTGTCCAAATCTCTGCTGCCCACAGTGACGAGCATATTACAACTGCAATTGCTGCCTTCACAAAAGTTGGTAAAGCATTAGGAATGATTTAGTTAATTGACAATTGATAATGCGTCTTGTCATTCTGACGGATGTCAGAATCCTTCTTGAAAAATAGTTTTTATAGTTCATTAGTCATTTGTTATTAGTCATTAGTATTTTTACTAACAACGAATTACCAATAACTAATGACTAAAAAGTAAGATGGATTCTGGCATTCGCCAGAATGACAAGTAAAGATGTCATTGGCAACCTCCAAGATAAAGCAAGTGCTTTATTTAAAAAGGAATGACATCACTTAATACTGTCATTCTGAGCTTAGTGTAGAATCTCACAAGTCATTGCTACCATAAGTAATATATTTAAGAATTAAGATATCCTACATCTCGGAGATGTAGGATATCTTTTATTCCAGTCATTATTTCAGTACTATAAAACTCTTCGTTATTCTTCCAACTTGATATTCAAAAGAACAATGATACAACCCAACAGGTAAATCACTTATTGAAATTGATATTTTGTTTTTTCTAATCAGTTCAGCTTGTTTAATTCGTTTAACTTCAATACCGAGCGAATTGCAAATAGATATTGAACTTATATTTTGATTTTCAGGTAAAGAAATATTAACTTCGTTTTTTGCAGGATTCGGATAAATAATCAAATCAGAACAATCTTTTACATTTACATGTTCTTTATCAATTGATGAAGCTTCACAGGAATAATGTAGCATAGCACCGTCTTCACCGACAATCCAGCCGTCATTTGCCGTAGTAAATATCATATCGTAAATCCATTTTTCTGTGCCAACATACACCTCCTCCCAACTCTCTCCACCATCAGTAGTTCTAAATGATTTTGAATCGTCAGATATTGCCCAACCGTTATTTTCATCTAAGAATTGAATTAACCTAAAATGTTCAGAACATTTAAATTGAATTTCCCATGAATTACCGCCGTCGCTTGTTTTAAGTATATTCCCGTAATAGCTTGTTATCCAACCATTATTTTCATCAATAAAATGCATACTCCGAAAATATTCAGTCGTATCAATAGTAATTGTATTCCAATTTTTACCACTATCAGTAGTTTTTGCAATGCTACCATTGTAACACAAAGCATAACCAATATTTTCATTAATGAATTGAATTTTCTCAATTGAAGTATCTTGATATGATTTTTGTGTTCTCCAGTATTGTCCGCCATCAGTAGTGTTATAAATTGAATATTCACCTGTTGATAAGAAAAAAACTGCCCAACCATACTGCTCGTTTAAAAAGAAAAATTCAGCCGAATAAATATCAGTAACTTCACTAATTTTAAACCATTCTTTGCCACCGTCTGTTGTTTTGTAAAAGTAAAGATAATTATTATAAGGGTCAGTATAATGAGATACCGTAATACCAGTATTAGAATTAAAAAATTGAAAATATTCAATATTATCTGTTATAATTGGACTTTTTTTCTCTTCCCATGTTTGCCCACCATCAGTAGTCTTTAATATTTCGCCATAGTTGCCGGCAGCCCAACCGTTTAGATTATCAAGGAATTGAATATTATTAAGAGATTGATAGTATCCAGTACTTATAGCATCCCAATGAATTCCATCGTCAGTAGTTCTTTTAATAATTCCACAATCACCAACTCCAATAAAAACTCCTTCTTTGTTAACATCAAAAGTATTAATATAGCTATCAAAACCTGTTCCTGAAGAAATTCTTTTCCAGTATGCTCCACCGTCAGTTGTTTTAAATAGCGCATTTAGTCCTAAACTTAACCACATATAAGCAGTGTTTTCGTCAACGATGCTTCTAATAGGATAGCTTGAATAGCGGGTATTAATCATTTTCCAGGTTTCTCCTGCATCGGTTGTCTTAAGCAATCCGTTTATTGTGCTAATCCATGCAATATTTTCATTATAAAATATAAAGCGACTTAAAGTATCGGAAGGAATATTTTCTATTTTCTTCCAAGTTTCGCCGGCATCGGTTGTTTTTAGTAAGTTGTTATCAGAAATAATGAATCCTAAACTATTATAAAAATAAGATGATTTATAATTAGTTACCGGAACATCACTGATTATATTCCAATTCTTACCAGCATCAGTTGTTTTTAAAATTGAGTCTTTATAAAAAAATAAATATGTATTCTCATCAAAAAATTTTGTATTTAAAATCTTTTTGTATGGTAAGGGAGGAACAATAGTATCCCAGGAAATGCCAGTATTTGAGGTTTTTAAAATTGTATCATTTGCTATATAAAAACCATTGTTGATATCAAGGAAATTGAAAGAATACCCAAATTCACAACTTAAAACAGTAGTTTTAATCCTTGTCCAGTTTTTTCCACCGTCAGTTGATTTTATTATTGTTTTTACACTCCAATTGCTGTCAGTACTAGGTATGACCCAAAACCTGTCATCAGCAAATATGATATTATTTTCATCAAAAATAAACTCGAAATTATTTCTAATCATATTTGTTTTTATATGATTCCATGTTAAACCGGCATCCGTAGTTTTAAGTAATGTTGCATCATTACCAACAATAAAAGCAATGTTGTTGCTAATAAATCGTATATCATTTAAATCATTGCCTTGTGGCAAAGGATTTACCCAACGCCATGCACATTCCTCGGCAAAAGTAAAGTTTGATAAAATCAATAAGAAAAAGAAAAAATTTTTCATAATATCACCTTTTTTTGTATTTAATAACTCATCTTACGCAATTCTATTTTAAGATTTTAAACAAGTTAAGTTGATGCACTATTTTTTTTTAACACAAGTACCATTCACCTCTTGAGAGGGGCAGGGGTGTGTTCTTTGAAATACTCATTCCAGCAATACTATCAACAAGTTGATAGCATTGCTAGTGAAATAATTCATTGAAAACCTGATAATAACTTCTTGTCATTCTGAAGCGTAGCGAAGAATCTCAAACTCTGTGTTAGCAATGACTTGTGAGATTCCTCGCTGCGCTCGGAATGACAATCTTATTATGTCATCTCCATTGAAATAAAGGTCTTTCTTTATCTGTGGATTCTAACAACTTTTTATAACCCAACTCTTATAATTAATAATTAATAATTAATAATTAACAATTATCAACAGCAAGAAAAGTTGCTTTTGTTATTGAATAAATGTCTGAAAAAGGAATAGGCATTTCTTTACCTTGCTTTATTGCATTTATTGTTGCTTCGACTTCTTCTTTATGTCCTTTTTTACCATCGAAATTCATTTTCTTTGTTTTTCCACCTCTTGTGAGTTCAAGAGAAGTAAAATTGTTCATAATTGCGATGGATTGCTCGGCGAAACATTCGCAATATTCTTTTGGATAGCTCGAATCGCCATTTGAAAAATAGTGGACAGTTCCGATTGAGCCATCACTAAATTTTATTTGAATACTAACGTTGTCCTGATTAAGAGCTTTCGTATTATTTGAAGATACAGACTGGGCATAGACTTTAACAGGACTTGCATTCGTTAAATAAACCATACAGTCAATGAAATGGCAAACCTCTCCTATAATTCTGCCACCCTGCTCTGGCTGGCATACCCAAACTGTATTGGGAATAAAACCAGCATTTACTCTGTAAGTAATTGCTAATGGCTGAGTCCTTTGACTGAAAAACTCTTTCATTGCCAGAAATGGTTTTGAAAATCTGCGATTGAAGCCGACCATTACTCTGCCGTTATGTTTTTCAAGTGTATATTTAATATCATCAAGTTGTTCTAAATTAATAGCAAGCGGTTTTTCTACGAAAACGGGTTTTCCTGCTTTAATTGCGTCCATTACAAATTTATAGTGCGTATCGTGTCGAGTGGCAACAAAAACGCAATTCACATCTTCTCTTTTTATTACTTCAGTTCCATCACTTGAATACGCATTAAAACCAAAATTTTTTGCCACCGTAAGTGAATTTGAAGGATTGGCATTGCTTACAGCAGTAAGCGAAACGTCTTTCATATTCAAATAAGGAAGCAAGTATGATTGAGCAAAGCTACCTGCACCAACAAACCCTATATTTATTTTAGAAAGGGCTTTTTGTGAATGAAGTTCAAAAGTTCTTTTCAGTTCGACATTTTTCTTTGGATAATCAAGTAAAATCCCAAGAAAGAACTGCTTTTCTTTAGTAGTAATCAATTTATATGCTTCGGCTGCATTTTCTAAGTTATAGCGATGAGTAGTGAGTTTTGAAGGGAAAATTTTTCCACCAGAAATCAAATCTAAAAATGCCTGCATATTCCTGTTTTCAGTCCAGCGAACATAACCAACAGGATAATCTATTCCCTTTTCTTCGTAAAGAGGGTCGTAGCGGCCTGGTCCGTAACTACAGGAAATTGTAATATCCAACTCTTTTTCGTAAAAAGGATTACGCTGAATATTCATTCCGACTGCACCAACCACCACTACCTTTGCTTTTTTCCTTGCAATTTGAATAGCAAGTTCCATTGGTTGATTTGAACTTGTTCCGGCAGCAATAATTACAGCATCGAAGCCGATATGATTGGTGAAATTCATCAGTCCGGCAACAGATTCTTTACTACTCGGAAATACACGGCTACAGCCAAATTCCTTCGCCTTTTCCAATAGTTCCTTGCTTATATCAATACCAACGACTTTAACTCCTGAAGCAGTAAGAAGCTGAACAGTTATTTGCCCAAGAAGTCCAAGGCCAATCACTGCAACGTTTTCGCCGAGCCGGACATCTGCCTGACGGACTCCCTGCATTGCAATAGAGCCAAGAGTAGTGTATGCAGCATCTTCGAGAGAAACGTTTTGTGGAATTTTTACAGCCAGATTTTTTGGTACTGTGATTATTTCAGAATGTAGTGCCAAATTTGCTCCACCACAGGCAACCAAATCACCAACTTTAAACTCATCGCATTTCGATTCAAGAACTTCGCCAGACAAACTATAGCCAAGCGTTTTATATGAATTTAGCTTGTTTTTCACTCGTTTTAAAGTTGAGCTAATCCCATCTCTTTTCAGAAAATCCATTACTAACTTCATATCTTCCGGCTGTTGCCTTGCCCGTTCCAGCAGCGATGCTTTAGCTTTTTCAACAGATGTTTTTTCAGTTCCGGCACTAATCAAAGAATAATGCGTTTTGACAAGAATTCCATTTTCAAGGCAAATCGGAGCTGGTAACTCTACTACTGTTAATTCCCCTGTTTTTTGATGCTGAACAATTTGAAGCATTATTTTTATTTTTTCAATTTATAAAAAAACAAAATTAATCATAATGCAATTAGAATAAAAATGAAATGTGTTTTTATGTTGATTTGGAGGTTTGATTGTTGTTAATACTTCATTCCCAAGTTGCACTTGGGAAGGAAATTTTCTTCTCAAATTCAATTTGGGAAGTAGCCACAAAATTTTCTACATTTTCATTTTGCAAAGGTATATAAATACTAAATGTTCTTTGAAATAAGCAATAAGATGGACTCCACTTGGGAAAGTTGAGTCCATCTAGATTTCAAACGCAAAGCTGGAAAAATGCAAAGTTCTTTATCCCACCAGAGATTGAATATTTGTAGCAGCAGATTTTCCTTTTTTATATTATCCCGATAGGGATTAAATTATTGCAGCGTAAAATATAATCCACGCGGGGTAAGTAACAGTGCGCAAATTTGATTTCTACAAGAATATAATCCCTTGCAGGATAAAAGAAAAAAGCAACTACGCAGACAATGGAGTGAGAAATTATGTCGATGGTATCGGGTTTTCCAATTCATGCGATAACTGGCAGTTATCGTATGACTGAAACATTGCAAAGAAAAATTTACAACCGTAGGGAGCAGGCTTGCCTGCTCCTCTACATCTTTAAAAATCAGATTGTATACTATATTTTTAATATTTACTACTTCTATTGTCAAGCATTATTCCATTTCAGTAATCAGCCGCTTACCAATAGCAATAGCACCATCTAATGCACTTCCTCTGGCATCAATTCGTTTAAATTTCGGGTTTATAGCAATATTATCTTCAAGCATTTTTGCAAGAATAGTATCGGCTTCAATTATCCCCCCAAGCAACGCTACCTTAACTTGTTGAGTCTTAAATTTTTTTTGTAAGGTTTCCAGAAGTTCCATAAGATGAAAAGCAGCTTTCTGAATAATTTCGAGGCAAACCGGGTCTCCTTCTTCAGCACATTTCATAACTAACGGAGAAAGCATATAATATTCAAAAACTCTGTCTGAGTATGCTTTAACAATAGTTCTGGGCTCTTTAATATCAATACTTGAAGGATACAGCTCAGTAAATACTTTAGTTAAAGTCGTATCGTTTCCTCTGCCATCAAGGGCTCTGACAATAGCAGTAAGTCCTTCACGCCCAATCCAAGCTCCACTTCCTTCATCATCAAGTTCAATACCCCATCCACCGCATCTTATCAATTGGTTTTTGCCAACTTTTCCAATTGCAATTGACCCCGTACCAACAATCATAACAATCCCCTGGTCACCTTCAAAAGCACCTTCAAGTGCTAATTCAGCATCGCTTGTAACAATAAGGTCATTAAGATACATTTTTTGGGTTCGGGCTAATGTTTTTATGAGTTGAGTTGAACGCTTCTTCTCTTCATCTAACCAGACTCCAGCTAAACCCACAACTACTGCATCTATTTCGGAACTATCAATATTTGCTCTAATACATAAATCTAATAGTTGTCGTGCTGACATTAATGGTTCTAAA
>DAIOVK010000026.1:0-14116 GCA_036759045.1 Kapaibacterium sp. (SeqCode)
TGAGATTTCTCACTTCGTTTCGGAATGACACCTTTTCTGTATGATTTGCGCAATTATTCTTAACGAGCATAATCTCCTAACTCTTTTATTTTCGTTCTTGGGTAAGGAGTTCTGAAACTACGAGTGACTTGGATTTTTGTAATAAAAAAACCTTCCGAATCGTAATCCGGAAGGTTTTATTTTATCATTTATCATTTATCATTCATCATTTATCATTTATCATTTATCATTTATCATTTATCATTTATCATTTATCATTATTTCTGTATAATCATTAATGTAGTTGCTCTCTCAGTGCCATTCCGCAGAATCACGTTATAAACTCCAGATGCCATTTCACCTGTTTCAAAGTTTAATTTGTATATTCCTGCTTTGTATTCCTTATTTCCCAATCTTGCTACCAAATCGCCTTTCATTGAGTAAATCAATATTTCGGCATCGCCATCATTTGCTATGCTAAATTCAAATGTGGTATAGCTGGATGCCGGATTTGGCACATTCTTTATACTTAATACACTGTTTGCGTTGCTTTGAGCCGAAACTCTCGCTGAATAAATTGCATTCGTTCTGTATTTAAGCTCATCAAGTTCAGTGCCGTCAGTTATTTCCTTAATTCTCGTTAGTGATAGTTCTTGATATTCTAATGTATTTGTATTGAATAACTTAACGAATATCGGCTCGTTAAATACCGCACCATCAACTTCATTTGTAATTTCATCATCACCCCAGATTGTAACAACTGCAACACCATTTTCAATAGCAGCGATTCCCAGAATTTCGTTGTTTTGATTGAATACCGCTATTTCATTTTCATCATTATCGCTATCAAGATTAATCAACAAGGTAGCATTATTGCCAGTATTACTGAACTGCGGTGAAATATGCTTTGCAAGCGGAGTGAAATGCTCGCCGGCAACAGCTCGTTGTGCCGAATTTGATGGATAAGTAAGGACTGCATTGTCATTAGTGTAAATATAATAAGCTTCGCCGGGATTCATATAGCCAAGAGTATTTAGCCCCCAAGCAGGTGCAAACACGCCACCATTGTTGTTCTTGACTAAAATATAATCCCCTTCAATGCTTGATAACGCAAATTCAGGTGAAGTTTGATTATCACGCACATAAGAAATTAGGTTCCAACCATCATTAAGCTGAATTGGATAATACTCGGGAGCAATGTTTTCACCTTGCATAACAAGCTGAGTAGCACTTGTTGCATTAATTGCATAGCCGAGTGCTGAGTTCCAGTTTCTGATTGTATTTAAATCCCAGGCAGGAACATACATTAGACCATCACCAGTTTTAACGATATTGATTTGATTTGCTATACCTCCAAATATGTCGTTAATATCAGGATTATTGGGTTCAATATAGCTTGAAATCAAATTCCAGCCGGTTTGTAAATCAATAACCTGACTAGCAGCACTTTCGCGTCCGCCAATAATATAGCTTCCATTCATCAACTTCCTGCAATCTGTCAAATCGTTTACAGCTAAAACGGTGTAGCTACCAGCCACAGTTTGCTCACCAAATGAAATCGAACTTCCAGTTCCTTGTTGACTCAATCCGGTTTCAACTCCATTAAGCTGCAAGAAATATGTGATACCGAGCTCGGAGCCGTCCAGAGCAACAACAGATTCTTCGCCGACTACGTTAAACACCAATGGCAGCGGATTGACGTAGATTGTAGCTTCGCCGTCGCTTGTATTTGTGCAGCCATTTGCGTCTGTAATGCTTGCTATTGAATAAACTGTTGTAACGAGTGGCTTTACTTTTCTGTAATAGGTAAAAGTGTTTATACGTGCTGCACTCCAGCCGTCTTCAAATACGATATAGAATGGAGGCGTACCTGTTAATTGAATTGGCAAATAAACTGCAGTGCCATAACAAATGGTTTGCTCGCCACTCAAACTTGCTGTAGGTAATGGATTGATTGTTATTGTTGCAGAACCAGTGCCAACATTTTCGCAGCCATTTCCATCTGTTACGTTTGTGATAGTATAGACCACATCTTCAGTTGGAGCTACTTCTCTTAAGTATGGACTTGACAGAACGTTTTCGGCAACGTAACTATCTGAAAATGTGATTTGCCAAGGAGCTGTGCCAGTCAAATTAACCGTTAATACAGCAATCGAACCGCTGCAAATCGCATCATCACCGCTCAAAGTAGCGGTTGGTAACGGATTTACGGTTACAGTTGCACTGCCGGTGCCGGCAATATTTGTATTGCAGGCATCTATTATTGCTGTGATTGTATAAATTGTTGTTTCCGTTGGACTTACTTCTCTTTGATAAGTAAACGAATTAATGTCTTCTGCAACGAAACCGTCACTAAATTCGAGTGTGAATGGTCCGTTTCCAGTCATTACAACATTTAAAACAGTTGATTCACCAAAGCAAATCGTAGCATCTCCACTAATTTCTGCTGTTGGCAAAGGATTGATTGTTATTGTTGCGCTGCCAGTGCCTTCAACTGAATTATTGCAACCATCAGTAACATCAATAATTGTATATACTGTTGTTATAATTGGACTTACAGTTCTAATGTATGGTGATGTCTGAATATCATCAATTGTTACATTATCTGAAAAAGTAATTGACCATGGCGGAGTGCCAGTCAAATCAACTGTTAAATCTGCTTCCATTCCATCGCAAATAGAAGTGCTTCCACTTATTGTTGCAGTTGGTAAGTCGCCGACTTCAATAGTAGCAGAGCCAGTGCCAGTTGTAGAAAGTCCGCAGCCGTCTGTTACGTTTACTAAAGTATAAGTAGTTGTTGTTAATGGATTTACATTTCTAATATAAGGATTATCATTTACATTTTCAGCTATAAAGCCATCTTCAAATTCGATTGTAAATGGTGCAGTTCCAATCAAATCAACTGTCAAATCAGTATTTGCACCATAACAAATTGAAGCATCGCCGCTTAGAACTGCTTCCGGAAGTGGACGAACAGTAATCGTTGCTGTTCCAGTTCCAGTATTTTCACAGCCATTAAAGTCAATTACAGAAACAATACTATACCCAGTTGTTTCAGTGGGGCTTACACTTCTTTGATAGCTTAAAGTATTGACATTCGATGCAATAAATCCATCAGCGAATTCGATTGTAAATGGTGCAGTTCCAGTTAAATTGACAGTTATATCAGCACTCGTTCCATAGCAAATAGTTGAATTACCACTAATTGCTGCTGTTGGCAATGGATTAACAGTTATTTCAGCAACTCCTGTTCCAATGTTTTCACAACTATTTCCATCTGTTACATTTGTTACTGTGTAATTTGTTGTTATAACTGGACTTACTTCTCTTGTATAAGGTGATGTCTCTATTCCAGTAATCGGATTTAATGGGTCATCTGAAAATGTTAATGACCAAGGAGCTTCACCAGTAAGGATTACAGTTAAGTCCGCTGTTTCGCCGATACAAATTTCGTTAGTACCAGAAATACTTGCAGTAGGAAGCGGGTGAACTGTAATTTCTGCTTCACCAGTGCCAGACGCAGTGTTACCGCAGTCATCTGTTATTGAAACCGTATATGTTGTAGTCCCAGTCGGACTTACATTTCTTATGTATGGTGATGTAGTTAAATTATCAATTACAAAACCATCTGAAAATGTTAGCGACCAAGGCGAAGGTCCAGTCATTACCACCGTTAAATCAGTACTTTCTCCATTGCAAATTGCAGTTGTTCCAGTTATTTCAGCTGTTGGTAAATTGCCAACTGTTATTTCTGCTGCGCCAGTTCCAATAGCGGATAATCCGCACGCATCTGTTACATTTGTAATCGTATATGTAATATTCTCAGTAATATTTTCAATAGTTCTTGTGTATGGCGTTGTTTGAATATTATCAATAGTAACATTGTCGCTAAAAGTTAAGTTCCATGGTGCTTTTCCAATCAAATCAACAGTCAAATCTGCATCAGCACCATAGCATATTGTTGCTGTTCCACTAATTACTGCAGATGGCTGTGGATTTACTGTTACTAATGCTGAACCAGTTCCAACGTTTGTGCAGAAATAACCGTCAGTTACTTCAGTAATAGTGTAATTAGTTGTTTGGTTTGGACTTACTTCTCTTGTACAAGTTGTTAAATATGAAACGACCTGATAGCCATCACTGAAAGTTAAACCAAATGGTGCAATACCTGTCAGTGTTACTGTCAAATCAGTCGATTCACCGGAACAAATTGTAGCATCTCCACTTATAGTCGCTGTTGGCAATGGACGAACTATGATTTGGGCAATTCCAAGACCATAATTTGAGCAGCCATTTCCATCTGTTACATTAAGTAAAGTATAATTGGTTGAAACAGTTGGGCTTACTTCTCTTTGGTATGGTGATGATATAATTCCGGTAATTGGATTAGTTGGGTCATCTGAAAATGTTAAGCTCCAGGGCGCTTCGCCTGTTAGTTCAACTGTTAAAATAGCTGAGCCACCATCGCATATTGCTGTAGTTCCGTAAATAGTTGCTGTCGGTTTTGGATTTACTATTATTATAGCTAATCCGCTTCCAGTGTTTTCACAACCGTTTCCATCGGTAACGCTTGTTACTCCATAAGCACAGGACTGATTCGGACTGACTGTCCTTATATAAGGATTTGATGATGTTGTTATAGAAGTCCTGTCTGAAAATACTATTGTCCAAGGTGCTTGCCCAGTTAGAGCAACAGCAATATCGGTTGAGCTTCCCAGACAAATTTCAGCATCTCCTGTTATAAGTGCAGTTGGAAGCTGATTTAATGTGATTGTTGCTGTGCCAGTGCCAGTATTCGAGCAGCCATAAGCATCAATAACGCTTGTTACTGAGTAATTGGTTACTGGATTTGTTGGTTTAACAGTTTTTTTGTAGGTATAACCGCTTACAAAGGCGAAAGAGCCATCGTTAAATGAAATTAAGAATGGCGACATACCGGTCAAATTAACCGTTATTTGTGCGTGTTCTCCATTGCAAATTGAAGTTGTTCCACTGATTGTTGCTGTTGGTAATGGGTTTACTGTTATGGTTGCACTTCCAGTGCCAGCATTTGAACAACCATTATTATCAGTAACGTTAGTTATTGTATAAGCAGTTGTAGTTGCTGGACTTACTTCTCTAACGTAAGGGTTGCTACTTGTTACAATTGGAGTTGGCGAATCGGAGAAAGTTAAACTCCATGGGGCTTCGCCAGTTAAAGCTACTTTCAATTCAGTTGAAGAGCCGGCGCAAATATAAGTTGTTCCAGAAAGTACTGCAGTTGGTTTTGCGTTAATTGTTACTGTTGCACTGCCAGTGCCAGTATTTGAACAATTTGCATCTGTTACGTTTGTTATTGTATATACTGTTGTTCTTGAAGGAGTTACTTCTCTGGTATGAGGTGATGTCAAAATACCACTTTCACTTACTCCATCTGAATAAACGATTGTCCAGGGAGCTGTTCCAGTCAAAGCTACTGATAAATCTGTTGAAGAACCAGCGCAAATCTCTGCATCTCCGCTTAACGTTGCAGTTGGTTTTGCATTAACAGTTACAGTTGCGCTGCCAGTGCCAGTGTTAGAACAATTTACATCATTTACGCTTGTGATAGTATAAACTGTTGTTGTTGTAGGACTAACTTCACGAACAAAAGGAGAAGATGTTATTCCAATAAAAGCTATTGGATTATCACTAAATATCAATGACCAGGGACCTTCGCCAGTTAAATGAACTGTGAGCAATGCACTCGTTCCTTCGCAAATTGTTGTTGTTCCAGAAAGAACTGCTGTTGGTTTTGCATTTATTGTTACTGTTGCACTGCCTGTTCCGATATTTGAACAATTTGCATCTGTTACGCTTGTTATTGTGTAAATCGTCGTTTGATTTGGAGTTACTTCTCTCGAATGTGGTGATGTTAAAATACCACTTTCTGCTACTCCATCTGAATAAACGATTGTCCAGGGTGCTGTTCCAGTCAAAGCCACAGATAAATCTGTTGATGAACCAGCGCAAATCTCGGCATCTCCGCTTAGTGTTGCAGTCGGTTTTGCATTTATTGTTATAGATGCTGTACCTGTTCCAGAGTTTGAACAGCCATAAGCGTCTTCAACATTTGTAATTGAATAATCAGTATTTGAAACCGGACTTACTGTTCTTATGTAAGTATAATTATTTGCAACAGCTTCGAAACCATCATTGAATGTAAGGTAATATGGAGCTGTTCCAGTTAAAGTAACAGTTAAATCTGCACTTTCGCCGGGACAAATTAAAGTTGTTCCGCTGATTGTTGCTGTTGGTAATGGATTAATTGAAATTGAAGCACTACCAGTCATCGTTCTTGTGCATGTACCGATAATTGCTTCAACTGTATAAGTGCCTTCACCTGTTTGAAGTCCAAACGAAATAGCAGAACCAGTTCCTGCAACAGGAGTTCCAGAATTAGTTCCATTTAATTTTAATTGATAATTTATTCCATTTTCAGAATCTTCCAAACCAACAACTACTCCAGTACCTCCTGTGCAATATGAACCGCCACCAGTAACTGCAAATAGCAATGGCAGCTGGTTAATTGTTACCTGGACGCTGCCGGTCATTGTATTTTCGCAAGATGTAGTTGCATTTGTGGCTTTTACTGTATAAGTTCCTTCTAACGTTTTATCACCAAAACTTATAGCTGAACCAGTTCCGGCAACAGGACTTCCAACATTGTTTCCATTCCTTAATAATTGATAATTAACACCAGATTCAGAGTCGTCTAATCCAATTTCTACTCCATCACCACCATAGCAGTAAGAACCACCACCTGTAACGTTGTATGCAGTTGGAAGTGGACTAACAGTTACATCAGCCGTTCCTGTAACATCAGCTGCCAGGTTGCAACCGTCTGTTACAGTAATCGTATAGTTTGTTGTAGTATTTGGACTTACTTGTCTTTGGAACGTATTTCCAAAATACCAAATAATTGAAAATCCATCGCTAAAATCAATGTAATAAGGTGCTATACCAGTTAAATTAACTGTTAAGTTTGCAGTTTCACCAGCGCAAATAGTTCCGCCACCGCTTAAAACAGCAGTAGAAGTTGGGCGAATTGTAATAGTTGCAGAGCCAGTGCCAACTGCAGAACAACCATTTGCATCTGTTACATCAGTAATTGTGTATATTGTTGTTGAATTCGGACTTACTGCTCTTGCGTAATTTGAGTTAAGAATATTGACTATAGTAACACCATCAGAAAAACTAACTGACCAGGGAGCAGTTCCTGTAAGTGTAACATACAGATTAGCAAGAGTGTTTCTGCAAATTGTTGCGTTTCCGGATAAAGCTGCTGAAACTACTGGATTTATTGTAACTGTCCAGCTTCCTGTTGACTGGGTAAACTCAGTGTTGCAGGTTCCATCTTTAGCAAAACGTGTATAAGTAGTTGTTGCAGTTAAAGTTGAAGGTGGAGTAAATGTAGCAGAGTTCGAACTCGGAATATCAACACCATTTGCCTGCCATTTGTAAGTAATAGTTCCATCACCGCCGCTTGCTGCTGTTGAACTGGTTATTTGAGTAAAGCTTCCAGTATTATTACAAATCATTTCGCCTTCTGTTGCAATAGCGCCTGCAGTAAATTGTGGTCTAATTGTTATTTCAATTACATTGGATTCAACTGCACTTGTCCAATCATTTTGACAGTTTACCCTTGCTAAGCGTTTATACCAGGTAGTTTGGGTAAGGGCTGCAGGAGAATAATCTTCTGAATTTGAACTTTCAATATCAGTAAAGTCAGCAGAACCGCTTGTAGTTGATTTTTGCCATTTGTATTCTAATGTGCCAGAGTAACCTGTTGGTGCTGTAGAATTTGTGATTTCAGCGGGTGCAGTATTATAGCAAATTGTTTGAGCTGCTGCAATAGTTCCGCCGTTTGTTGGATTTTTGCAAATTGGGTCAACTCCAGCAGTCCATTCGAAAGCTCCCATATCTATTGTAGTGTTTTGGATACGGGCTTGACCTCGGAAATCATTTGCAATCACTGGATTTGGTGCGAGGACATACGCATTATTACCAGAATTAACGCAAGGAGAACTTCCAGCGATACGGAAATCATCGTTTGCTAAGTCAACAAATTCCGGATTTGTCGTAATGCAGTTATTTGCAGTATGACTACCAAAAATATCCCCATCTTCGTTTGCAAAGCAGGAATAATTCAGCGTTAATGAACCACCACTTACAGAATAAACCTGGTTTCCTGTTAATACACCAGTATTTCCCCAGATTATTGAATTGTTAATTGTTGGTAAGGAAGTCATATTACTTATACCACCACCATACATTGCACTATTATATGAAATTGTACTGTTTGTAATAGTTGGTGTGGAATTTTCCATATTACAAATACCACCACCATACATTGAGGAATTATTTGAAATAATTGCATTTGTAATAATTGGAGAGGATTCATCTATATTTATAATACCACCACCATATAGCAACGAAGAATTATAAGATATTGTAACATTAGTAAGAAATGGTGAGGAATTTTCTACATTCACTATTCCACCACCTTCATACATTGATGAATTATACGTTATTATTACATCAGTAAGTATTGGAGAGGAATAATATTCATTCAGAATTCCACCACAATAAGACTCTGCATTATTATAAGAAATAATTGAATTAGTAATAGTTGGAGAGGAATTCTCATTATTAACAATTCCAGCGCCATAATCTGCAACATTATTTGAAATAGTTGTATTAGTAATAGATGGAGAGGAATTCTCATTAAACATTCCGCCACCATTATAAGCAAAATTATATATAATTGTTATGTTTGTAAGAACAGGTTCAGAATTGTCAGTATTATATATACCACCACCATCATCATCAGCAAAGTTATTAGTCAATATTAAATTTGTTAGCTTTGGCGAAGAAGTAATATTATATATACCACCACCATTTGCGAATCCATAATCTCCATCTGCATTACCACCTTTTATTGTAAATCCGTCAAGAATTGCAGTGTTGTCCAATCCTAAAGTGTCCGGATGATAAAATACGTGATAGCAGTTATCATCGCCAGTAGTATCAATGAAGCCATGTTGATTAATATCAAATTCATCATTTCCCAGCAAATCCCCGCTTAATATTGTTTCATTTGCAGTAAAATCTCTGTCAGCTAAATCGAAAGTAGCAGGGTTTTCTGTGCCAGCAAAGCCACCGTAAATTTTAACGCCGTTTTTCATACGGAAATGATAATTGCAGGTTGTATCATCCATATCATAAGTAGAAGTTGGTTTGTAAGTTCCGGCTGCAACCCAGATTGTATCGCCGTAAGAAGCAATTTCAAGCGCCGATTGGAATGATTTCTTTGCTCTCGACCAACTGACAAAACCATCACTGCTATCGTTCGGCATATCAACATTAACAAAGATTTTGGTATATTCAGGGTCAGTGCCTTCTTTGTATTCGTAAACTCCCATATCTATTGTTCCAGTAAGTCCAGTAGTTTTATCTAATTTTCTACCGAAACCAGCCCCACGAATATCTGTTGTTAAATCATTATAATCATTATCCCCAGCATCAACGCAAGGTGAATTTTCATATATCCTGAAATCACTATTTGCTGCATCTACAAATTTTGGATTAGATGAAATTGTATTGTCTAACGAAACCGGACCTTCAATATCTCCAACGCCTTGTTCAATATCGCAATATGAAAGATATACTGCTCCTGAACTAATGAAGATTTGATTTCCTTGATTACTTTTAGCGTCAGCAGTATTACCCCATAAAATTGAATTCTTAAAATTAACAGTACCTGAAGATATATTATACAACCCGCCTCCATTGCCAGAACCACCAATTGCTGCGTTATTTGTAATTGTTGTATTTATTATTTCAACACCACCTTCACTAAAATTAAGAATACCAGCGCCATAAAAATTAGCAGTATTGTCAAATATTAAATTATTATTGAAAATTGGAGACGATGGACCTTGTATAAAAATTGTTCCGTAACTAGTAGCTTCATTATTACTAACAATTACATTAACAAATTCAGAAGAAGAAGCAATCAAAAATATAGCAGAACCATTACCAGCCCTATTATTTCTTAACCAGCAATTTCTGATAACAGGAGAAGAATTATCTATAAATATTGCTCCTCCTAGATAGTGAGGTTGAACTACTTCATTTGCGTTAGCTCCACTAATAGTAAACCCATCAAGAACTGCACTTGAAGTAAGCCCTAATCCATTTGGATGATAAAATATGTGATAGCAATTATCAGTATTGACATTTTCATTTCCAATATCGCCGCTCAAAATTGTTTCATTTGCCGTAAAATCACGGTTTGCCAAATCGAAAGTTGCAGGATTTTCTGTTCCGGCGAAGCCACCGTAAATTTTAACACCGTTTTTCATTCGGAAATGATAATAGCGAGAAGAATCAGTTAAATCGTAAGCAGATGTTGGATTATAAGTTCCAGCTTTCACCCAGATTGTATCACAGCTAACAGCAACATCTAAAGCATTTTGAAGTCCTTCAAAAGCATTTGCCCATGACGTTCCGTCTTTTGTTCCGGCGCCAGTTGTAGTTACGTAGTATGTTCCCCATGGGTCACTACTTTCAGTCCATTCATAAGCTCCCATATCTATTGTAGTGTTTTGAATACGATTTTGCCCGCGAATGTCTTTTGATTCTGTATTATATGTATTATTACCAACATTTACGCAAGGCGAGGAAAAGTAAAGCCGGAAATCATCGTTTTCTGGATTAGCAAAACCTGGATTTGATGAGATACTATTGTCTAACAAAACCGGACCTACAATATCTCCAATGCCTTGTTCAATATCGCAATATGAAAGATATACTGTTCCTGAATTAACGAAGATTTGATTTCCAAAATTACTCCCAGCTTCAGCAGTATTACCCCATAAAATTGAATTCTTAATATTAATTGTACCCATCATACTATACAGCCCACCGCCTCCAGTTTCAGGTCCTAATTCAGAACCATCATACGCTATGTTATTTGCTATTGTTGTATTTATAATTTCAACATTACCATCAATAGAATTAAGAATACCAGCGCCAGAAACATTAGCAGTATTGTTATATATTAAATTATTAATGAAAACCGGAGATGATGCATTTAAGATACAAACAGTACCATAGCTAGTTTTGTTATTATTAATAATTAAATTAATTAATTCAGAAGATGAATTGCTCAAAAACAAAGCAGAACCATGGACGGCTCTATTATTAGTTAACTTACAATTTCTGATAACAGGAGATGAATTTAGTATAAATATTGCACCTCCAGTATTATGATGATAAGTTTCTGCATCTGCGTTAGCTCCACTAATGGTAAAGCCATCAAGAACTGCACTTGAAGTAAGTCCTAATCCTTCTGGATGGTAAAATACGTGGTAGCAGTTGTCAGAACTATCATTTAGAATTCCAATATCCCCACTCAAAATCGTTTCATTGGTAACAAAATCTCTTGTTGCTAAATCAAAAGAAGGGTCTTCTGTGCCAGCAAAACCACCGTAGATTTCAACTCCGTTTTTCATTTGGAATGTTCTGAATCTTTCGCCAGTTCCGCCCAATTGATTAGTTGGTAGATATTTTCCAGCTTTTACCCAGATTTGGTCTCCGCTTGAAGCTAAATCTAAAGCAGCCTGCAATGTTTTCTTTGCATTTGCCCAGGATAAGCCATTGTTTGCATCAGATTTTGAAGTATCAACAAAAATAATCATTCTTTCCGGGTCAGTGCCTTCTTTGTATTCGTAAGCTCCCATATCAATAGTTCCTATTTGAGTATGGTCATCTTTATCTAATTTTCTTCCGAAACCAGTCCCGCGAATATCTGTAGTTAAATCATTGTAATCATCGTGTCCGGCATCAACGCAGGGCGAATTTCCATATATCCTGAAATCACTGTAAGTTGTATCGACAAATTTTGGATTACTCGTAATGCAAGAAGTTGGAGTAAAAGTTGGGTTACCTTGAGTTAATGTGTCTTCAGGTTCATTAGAATAACAGGAGTTATTTAATATTAAATTAGTACCAGAATTAAAAAAATAAAACTGATTTCCACCAATAGCAGCTTTATTTCCCCATATTATTGAGTTGTTTAAAGTTACTGTACTACCAACACAACCTATACCTCCTCCCTTCAGATGAGCATAATTATTGCTAATTGTAACATTATTAAAAGTCGGATTTGAATTAATAATATAAGCACCACCACCATCACAAGGACTACCAGGACCAGGATCACCGGATAATGCTCGGTTTTTGCTGATTAAAACATTTGTTAAAGTTGGAGAACTATTTGTAATAAATAATCCACCACCTATGAAAGAATTATTATTAGTAATCTTTGTATTAGTTATTTTCGAAGAAGAATTATAGCAATAAATAGCTCCACCTTTTCCGTCTGGAACTCCACCTGATGACTTTAATTGTGTATTATTATTTGTAATAATTAAATTATTTAAAGTTGGTGATGATAAAGAATCATAAATACCTGCACCATAATTATGCGGATTATCTCCATTTGCATATCCGTCTCTGATAGTAAATCCGTCAAGAACTGCAGTGCTATTCAATGCTAAACTACTTGGGTGATAAAACACGTGGTAGCAGTTGTCGGTGATATCTCCGATTGTTCCAATGTCGCCGCTTAAAATTGTTGGATGTGCAGTAAAATCTCTTGTTGCTAAATCAAATGTAGCCGGGTCTTCTGTTCCTGCAAAGCCACCATAAATTGCCACTCCGTTTTTCATACGAAAATGATAAAAACGGGAAGTATTTGTTAAATTATAAGCAGAAGTTGGTTTGTAAGTTCCAGCTTTTACCCAGATTTGGGCGCCTTCTGTAGCTAAATCCAAAGCTGCCTGAAATGTTTTCTTTGCATTTGTCCAGGAAAATCCACTGTTTCCGTCAGATTTTGATGTATCCACAAAAATAATCATTCTTTCCGGGTCGGTGCCTTCTTTGTATTCGTAAGCTCCCATATCAATAGTTCCAGTAAGTCCAGTAGTTTTATCTAATTTTCTTCCGAAACCTACACCGCGAATATCTGTAGTTAAAGCATTATAGCTATCATTTCCAGCATCAACGCAAGGAGAATTTCCATATATTCTGAAATCGGTATTTGCTACATCGACAAATCGTGGATTAGTAGTAATGCAATTTGCGTCTGGAGTAAAAGTTCCGGATTCGTTAATTACATCTCCAGTGGAATTTGAATAACAGGAATAATTCACATTATCCGTTCCAGAAGAAATAAACAACTGTTTCCCACTTGTAGATTCTGAACTTATAGTAGAATTGTCGTAAACAATGCTGTTATTTACGTTTAAAATTGAGTTTTCATTATAAATTCCACCACCATTATTGTTAGCAACATTTTTAGAAATAGTAACATTATTAAATGTCAAAGTCTGTCCACCATAAATATATACACCGCCACCTTGGTCAGTTTCAGCAAAATTACCATGAATTAAAGCGTTATTAAAAGAAGCATTGCTAGCATTGAATCCGGCACCTCCTCCATTTAAATTTGCCATATTCTTAGAAATTTCAATATTATTATAAACTGAATTTGAAGAATTATTAAACATTCCTCCGTATCTTGCAGCGTAATTTTCTTTAATAATTATATTCTGAAATTTACAAGATGAGTTTTGCCCATTATATATACCTGCACCTGAACTGAAAGGATAATCGCCATCAGCTTTTCCCCGCATAACAGTAAAACCATCTAACAAAGTAGAGTTATTTAATGTGTAAGCATCAGGGTGATAAATAACATGGTAACAGTTTTCACTATTATTTGAGAATGAAAGTGTTTGTCCATACCCTGTAATAGTATCATCTCCACTCAAATCCCCACTTAGTATTGTTTCATTTGCAGTAATATCACGTTCAGCTAAATCGAAAGTAAGAGGGTCTTCTGTTCCGGCAAAGCCACCATAAATTTCCACACCGTTTTTCATTTGGAATGTTTTAAATCTGTCTCCAGTTCCACCAACTTCAGTTGTAGGTTTGTAAGTTCCGGCTTTTACCCAGATTTGGTCTCCGCTTGCAGATAAATCCAAAGCTGCCTGAACTGTTTTCTTTGCAGTTGTCCAGGATTTGCCATTACCATCGTCATTTGTTTTTG
>DAIOVK010000027.1:0-5095 GCA_036759045.1 Kapaibacterium sp. (SeqCode)
CGCCACGCTTAGCATCGGCAATTTTCAAAATGCTCTCTGGTATTATATCGAAAGTTCTTTTCAGGATTTCAAAACCTTTGCTGCCGTACTGCTCATAAAATGCAAAATTTAATTTATATGCACAAACCAAATCGCTTGTGGACTTGATTATTTGTTTATTAAATTCAAAAATAGATTCAATTTTTTTGTCAAAATGAGCAGGTAATAGTTCAATTGAAGTATCCAATCCAATACATAGTTTAGAGTTGTTTTGTTTTTGAATTGCAATTAGTTTTTCGTAAGTAGTCATATTCATTTTCAAATAATTAATAATATTTTATGCAAAATTATAAAGAAAAACGAAAAAATTGAAAAAATGTCTGAAATAAAATATTGTTTAATGCATATTTAAAAATAATTAATTAAATTTGATACTGTTAAATATTTAAATTTTATATTTTAGTTTTATGAATAAAATTGGTAATAAAATAGAAATCTTAGAAAATAATGAATTAATGAATACTTTTGAATTAGATAAAATATACGTTGGTGATTGTGTTGAACAAATGAAGAAAATTCCAGATAATTCAATAGATTTTGCAATAACATCACCTCCTTATGACCAATTAAGAAATTATAATGGATATACATTTGACTTGCATCAAACTGGTAAGGAATTATTTAGAATATTAAAAGTAGGTTCAGTCGCAGTTTTAGTAATACAAGACCAGACAAAAAATTATGGTAAAACACTTACCTCTTTTAAAACAATTATTGATTGGTGCGACAATATTGGCTTCAAACTATTTGAAACTATTATATACAGAAAGAATGGTACTGAAGGTGCTTGGTGGGTAAATAGATTTAGGGTTGACCACGAGTATATGCCAATCTTTTTAAAAGGTGAAAAGCCGAGTTATTTTAATAAAACTCCTTTACGTTTACCTTCGAAGCATAGCGGAAAAGTAATGACTGGTTTTGCTAATAGAAAAACTGACGGAACAACAGGTGAAAGTATAACTAAAGCAATTAATCCTACAAAATGTCCTGGAACAATCTGGGACTATCTTATGGCTGGCGACAAAGACCCCATTAAAAGGAAACATCCCGCTCCATTCCCAGACAAAATTCCTTACGATTTTATAAATTGTTTTTGTCAGCCTAATGGAATTGTTGTTGACCCGTTTATGGGTAGTGGCTCGACTGCAGTAAGTGCAAAAAAGTTAAAAAGGCATTTTATTGGTTTTGATATTAGCGAAGAATACGTTGAAATTGCTAATGAAAGATTAAAGAAAACTTATGAAGAAAATGAATTGCTTTTTAGTGAAACTGCTTAATCAAATATTATGGTAAATTATCTGGCTCTTCTAAAGTAAATTCAATATTATTTCCACTTGTCATTGCCCAGGATAAAGGATTTAAATCAATAAATTTGTTATAATTACTATTAGTTAAGTTCCATTTTTTATTGAGAAAATCTCCTTTGGTGAACTTGTAAAGACACATATTACTAAAACACCAATTTTTCTCATTGTATTCCCATTCCGTTAAATCCGATAATATATTGATAAATCTTTCAATTCGATTTTTTGCATCGTGATTTATATAAAAAACATCGTTTTTATTTTCAATATTATATGGACTACCGTCTGTATTGGATATTCTAAGCCTATCGCCACGTTCTTTAACAATAGAAATTGCATCTCTTTTTCTAAAGAAACTATCCATAGCTTGCATCAGGCGAAAAACTGATAACCTTTCATTAAGAAATAAAGTTCTTAAAGGATTCTTCTTGTTATTAATATCAAAAAAATTCAACCAATTTAGGACGTTTTCCGGATAACTAAATAAGACATTGAATGTTCCATCAGTAAAAAGTAATGGGCAAATTGCTGATTCTGGGATTTTAATATCATATTTATTTCCAATAATTGCTAAAAGTAAATGTATTGTAGCAAGAGGATATTTTAAACGAAAAGTATGCATACCGTCGTAATTTCTAATAATATTTGGTTGAATGCAATTTTTAAACCATTTATTCCAGTCATTTGGAATTTGATTTGTATTATACAATAACATGTGATGGCCAACGCTTTTTACTTTTTCTCTGCATATTTCCATATCTAAAAAACAAACATCATCATCAAAACAAGAGATGCTTTTTTTTACAATTAATACCTTGCCATCATAATAACCAACGATTTCCCAATTAAAATAATATGACATAAATAAACCGCATAATAAACCATCACTATCGGGACTTATTATACAATTCATTCTTTCTTTAAAAATCCAGATATGATTTTCTAATAAATGAGAATAATCTATTTTATCAAACTTATTTTCAAGAAGTTCATTTATTTTAGCCATTATTATTTTCAATTTCTTTGAAAAATTCTGAAAGTGTTAAGTTAAATACTTGTATAATCTTTTGAATGTTTAGCAAAGCAGGATTCCTTTCTCCTCTTTCAAGCATTCCAATGTAATTCCTATCAAAACCAGCAAGCTCAGATAATTCTACTTGGGTTAAATTATTCTTCTTTCGTAACTCACGAAGTCTTTTACCAAATTGTATTAATATATCTTTTTGCATAATTAATTATTATTTTTTAAAAAATTAAGATAAATACCGGAAAAATAAAAACTACAATAAGTATCATTTATAGTTATTTTAAAATTCCAGAATAATTTAAATTGTATAAGCTTTGCTATCAACGAATCAACAAACAAGCAATAAATACTAAACTACTTCGTTAATTTATTCATAAGTTGTAAATCTTTATGAAAGAAATAAATGAAATATAGAATCCTCTTAGCTATCCTGATTTTTGCTATTTCTGTTAATTTAACATCGGCTAAAGAATCAATTATTTTTAATGCTGCAAAAAAAGAACTAAAACGTTCAATGAGCGAACTTCATCAAGAAAATGCGCCTCCGCTCTATTATATTTCTTATGCAGTCGTTGAGAAAAAGAGCAGTTCAGTTAATGCAGTATTTGGAAAAATCAAATCAGCAAAAAGTGAGCATACCCGCGTTTTAGACCTTGACTTACGTATTGGAGACAATAAATTTGACAATACCCATATTATCCGCGGCGACCAGTTTCAGTTTGGTAGTTTTAGAAGTTCTGCGGATTTGCCTGTTGAAGATGATGAAAAGAGCATCCGTTCTGCTCTTTGGTTTGTTACAGATAAAGCATATAAAGATGCTATAGAAAGATATGAAAAAGCATATTCCAATCGCGCAGTAAAAGTACAGGAAGAAGATACATCTGCTGATTTTTCAAAAGAACCTCCAGTAAAATTTAGCTCTGAAATAAAGGAATTTAAAATTGATACTGCTGCTTGGAAAGCTAAAGCAAGACGAATTTCATCTTTATTTGCAAGCGAAAGCTGGCTTTACGACGGCTCTTTTACTATTTCAGGTCTAACAACTGTTAAATACTTCGTAAATTCAGATGGCTCAGAAATACAGCAATTCGAACCATATTTTAGAATTATAATTTCTGCTTTCACAAAAGCCGAAGATGGAATGACTTTGCCACTTACAAAAACGTACTTTGCATTCTCACCTGAAGAGCTTCCAAGCGATGAACTTTTGGAAAAAGATACAAAGGAAATGATAAGATTGCTAAAGGAGATGAAAATCGCAGAGCTAATGAAAACTTTTTCAGGTCCGGCTATTCTTTCAGGTGAAGCTTCTGGGGTGTTTTTCCACGAAATATTCGGTCATCGCGTTGAAGGACACAGGCAGAAAGACCCAAATTCCAGTCAAACCTTTAAAAACTTTATAAATCAGAAAATTTTGCCAGAATATATTGACGTGATTTTCGACCCAACAATTAACTCTTTAAAAGGAAATTTGCTTTCAGGATATTATATGTATGACGACGAAGGTGTTCGCAGTCAAAAAGTTGTTACAGTCGAAAACGGAATATTCAAAAACTTTTTGATGTCTCGCTCACCAATAGAGAATTTCACAAATTCAAACGGACACGGAAGAAAGAATCCGGGCTACGATGCAGTTTCCCGCCAGTCCAATTTAATTGTGTCGGCAAAAGAAACTGTTTCGGCAAGTACTTTGAAAGACAAGTTAAGAGAGGAATGTAAAAAGCAGGAGAAGGAATATGGCTTGTATTTTGAGAAAGTGCAGGGTGGCTTTACTTTCACTGGCACTACAGTTCCAAATTCCTTTAACGTTACTCCAATACTTGTTTATAAGGTCTATGCTGATGGTAGGGCAGACGAGATGGTGCGTGGCGTTGATTTGATTGGCACTCCGCTTACAACTTTTGCAAATATAATTGCAGCCGGAGACGACCTCGGAGTATTTAATGGAATGTGTGGAGCTGAAAGCGGCTATATACCTGTTTCGGCTTGCTCTCCCAGTTTGCTTGTTTCTTTAATTGAAGTGCAGCGAAAATCAAAATCGCAGGCAAAACCACCAGTGCTAGCTGCACCAGTTGGGAAAAAAGGGGATTAGAGGTAGCTTATTTCGACTACGCTCAATGAACAGGTGGCATTATTGTTGTTTCTTTCTGCAAAGGTCATTGAGCGTAGTCGAAATGACAAGAAGCAAATTGTATTTCTGCAAAGGTCATTGAGCATAGTCGAAATGAGTAGGGGAAATAACCTTATAATTTTTATAATGCGTATCATTTTGACATTCGGCTAATTTGTGCAGAAGATTTGTTTCACCGTTAATCAAAGCTTCCTTTTTCTTTCTACTCCAACCCTGCACTTGTTTTTCTCTATTATATGCTTCATCAATTCTATTAAATTTTTCAAAATAAACTAATTCTACAGGGAGATACTTTTTCGTAAAATTTGCTCCTTCGCCGCTTTGATGTTGCAGTAACCTTCTGTCCAAATCGGTAGTGCTACCAGTATAATATAAACCATTGGAACATCTCAAAATATACAAATAACCGGATTTCATATATACAGACTCCTTTTGTTGCTCATATTTAATTCTCATTTCGATTGCTCATTTCGATGCTCATTTCGATGCTCATTTCGACTACGCTCAATGAGCAGGTGGCATTATTGTTGTTTCTTTCTGCAAAGGTCATTGAGCGTAGTCGAAATGACCAAAAATGAACTCCTTTATTCCTTA